>DRBY01000103.1 GCA_011042755.1 Thermoproteota archaeon
CTGAGCGGTGAACTCCTCTGCCACAGTGGGCGGATTGTTCGGGTGCCCTATGACGTCTCCTCTCTTGAGCTCCTTTCTCTCAACTCCCTTCAGGTTGACTCCTATGTTGTCACCAGGTTCTGCCTTGTCCAGCCTCTCGTGGTGCATCTCGATGCTCTTGACCTCGGCGGTCTTGTGGATTGGCTCTATGATTACGGTGTCTCCAGGCTTAAGCACTCCGGTCTCAACTCTCCCCACGGCGACGGTCCCCACTCCAGTGATGGAGAACACATCTTGAATCGGCAGCCTGAGGGGCTTGTCGATTGGCTTGGGCGGGGCCTCGAATGTGTCCATGACCTCGTAGAGGGTCGGGCCATCGTACCACGGCATCTTGTCGCTCCTCCTGTAGACGTTGTCACCCTGCAGACCGCTGCAGGGCACGAAGTGTATCTTGTCCGGGTTGTACCCGACCTTCCTGAGCAGCTCAGCAACCTGCTCCTTGAGTTCCTCGAACCTCTCCTTGCTGTAGTTGACGGTGGGGTCGTCCATCTTAGTTATCGCAACGGCCAGCTGGTTGACGCCCAGCGTCTTAATCAGGAAGACGTGCTCAATGGTCTGAGCCTGAACGCCCTCGCCCCTCTTGGCGGAGACCGTGAGTATGGCGGCGTCGGCCTGGCTGGCCCCCGTTATCATGTTCTTGACGAAGTCCCTGTGGCCTGGGGCGTCGATTATCGTGATGAGCTTGTGCGGAGTCTCGAGCTTGGTGTGGAAGAGGTCTATCGTCATGCCGCGCTCTCTCTCCTCCTTGAGCCTGTCGACCACCCAGGCGAACTTGGCGTCGTGAGCCAACTCCTCAGGCGGGAGTTCCTTGATTAGGCCAGCGTCCCAGTAGAGCCTCCCTATTAGCGTGGACTTGCCGTGGTCGACGTGTCCCACGAACACGACGTTTACGTGCTCCTTCTCAGGCATCTCACATCACCCTCAATACACGCAATACTGCGTCTCAGCGGGTCCCGGTGTGGTTTCCACTCGCGTTTTAAAACTTATGTGACTTAAGCTAACTGCAATGTCCACGCGTCCGCATTGGGGCATTACGGCCGATGAGCTGAATCAGCGAGAACTCGTCCTTCGTAGGATGGGTCTGGCCACCTCGTGGGCTTGCCTGGGGCCAGCTGGCTCTATGCTAGCAGCGGCTCTAGCGTGCGAAAGAGTCGGATGCCCTCTGATACCGGGGTACGGCCCTCTAAACCTCGCTGCGCTTACATTTGCGATAATACTCTTCTTCTACGCTGACAGGGCCATCAAAATGATAAGAGCTGGCGATCCCAGGCCGTTCTTCAGGGTTCTATTGGTGGGAGGAGTGGAGATACCCCTCCTAGGCTTAGCATCCTCTCTCGCCGCTCGAACAGGGGAGACCCTCCTCACATCGCTGGCATTCTCGGCGTTAGCGTACAGCATTCTAGCCTCTGGCTGGAAGAGCCTCACACAGCTAATTGAAGGAGCCTCGAGCCCGGAGAGGAAGGAGAAAAAGAAGGCGAAGTGACTATCTCAAGGAGTCTCCCTAGGGAAGTCTGTACAATCTTCCCCTAACAATACCCAGAGAGCTATCAGTTAAGGACATTGATCTCTCTGCCTCAATATCCGTTAGCATGGATCTCACGGCATCGATGTTCTCAGGAACCACAATGGCCTCCTGATGTATCGCTTGCAGTAGGAATACCCACTCTCCGTCCACTCTCACAGACTCAGACCAAACGATGTTCTCGTAGATATCGGCTCGAGGGCGACCCAGTTCTCTGCCAACCTCTAAAAGGTCAGCTGTGGACCTGAATCCATCGCCCCTGCCTGACACTAAGACGATTCTCCTCTCTTGCGACAGCACGCTGAGCACCTCTTCCCTAGAAGCTTTCTGCGACAGCTTGAGGGCCAAGGAGTGGACATGCCCGTGTGTTGTGGGTACCTTGACGGCTGAGGTAACTATGTTAAGATCAGGGATAACCGTCAATACGTCTCTAGCATGGTGTGAGGGGATCGAGACCGGATCAGGGACTATTGCGTCTATCGGCCCTCTCTTCACTTCCTTAGGATCCGCAGATCTCCTCACAATGGTTACTATGGCTTTCTCGATCCCAAACTCTCTCTTGAATACCCAAAGGAGCCTACTCAGTCCTGTCGTGTTGCAGGACACGACTCTAACGTAGCGCTTCCCTCTGGCAGCCTCGTAGTTTACCTGAGCCACGAAACTAGCTTCTGCGACCTCGGGGTCTTCTCCGCCTTGAAATACGGCGGGAACGTCAGCAGTCTCGTAGATCGGCTTTAGCTTGGCGCCCTCTCCACCGGGAGTAGCGTCTATAATTATGTCAACGGACCTCAAGAGATCTTCGAGTGTTCCATGCAGCGGTAGACCTCTCTCCTCCCAAGCTCTGGCCCACTTTTCGTCAAGCGCGTAGAACCTGAGCCCTCTAGACGAGATCGCTATGGCAGCCCGGTAGTCAGGGGTCCGCTTGACCACTCCCACAAGATCTATGTCTCCTTGGGCCCTCACGGCGCCTGCAACTCTGGACCCTATTGTGCCAAAGCCCACCACTCCGACTCTGATCATGGTGATGACACCTTCCTTACCAGTGCATCAACCGCCGGGAGCGGGAGTCCCGCTAGCGCGTAGAGGATCGCCCCGCCAGCCGTGTATATCCTGCCCTCAACCCCGGTCATCTTGGCAGCGACGCTCAAGTGGCCGCCGCAGAGGACGGCTTCAATTCTAGCTCTGGAGCAGGCCTTGACGAATTCTAAGGTCCCTTTCCGGAACCTCGGATTCTCAAAGACCCCCATTGGACCATTAGCCACGACTAGATCAGCGTCTTCTACGCGATCCGCATAGATCCCCACGGTGCCTGGACCTATGTCGACGATGGTAGCTCCGTCCGGGATGTTGTACACTGGCGCTAAGCCGACGTCGCCGCTTGGCTCAAGAACTACGAAGTCCACTGGGTACAGTATTCTCCCTTCAAAATCGGTTAGCAGCCTCTTTGCAGCCGGGAGGAGGATCTCTTTCTTCCTGTACGTAGAAGCCGACTGCGGCACCCGATAACCTGCGGCCTCTGCAATCAGCACTCCTAAGAGGCCGCCTGTCAAGATCTCCTCCACTAAACCTTTCCTCAGGGCCGCGTCCATTACCTTGATCTTGTCTTCAAGCTTAGATCCTCCAAGCGCGAATAGTCCCTTTCCGCCGATTCTGTTGATCTCCGAGAGTTCTTTGAGCATAGTAACCATCAGATTTCCGGCTGCCGACGGCTTAAGTAGCGGGAAGGCTACCAGCGATGGTTGCGACCTGTGGGCCGCCTGGAACGCGTCGTTAACATACGCATCTATCAGGGGGGCCAGCCGCCTTATCATGTGAGTATTAACCAGTTCTCTCGGATCGGCCTCTAGATTCTCCTCTGAGTGAAACCTCAGATTCTCAAGGAAGAGCACCTCTCCTGGCTGAAGCCTCTTGATCTCTTCTCGCGCCGATTTGCCCACAACGGAATCCGTCCACTTGACCTCAACATTCTCTAAGATGTGGCTCAGTATCTTGGCGTGAGCCTCTGTGCTGATGAAATCCGGACTTCCCGGTCTTCCTTGGTGGGTTCCCACTATTACCGCCGCGCCTTCTTCCAGCAGAGTCTCTATCGTCTTGGTGGCTTGCTCTATCTTGGCTGTATCCATTATGATCGGCTGGCTGCTGTCTTCTCTCCCGACTGGCACGTTCATGTCCACTCTTACGAAAACCTTCTTGTTCCTGACGTCGAGGCTATCGAGCTTTGGGAGGGCTTCCAGCTTTGCGTCCCACTCGCTCCTCACTCCAGTGGCGGAAGGCTTCATGCTTCCACCACTGCACCCTCCAAAGCGTCCTTGCAGGCGCACTTTCTCTCAGGCGGTATCTTAGCTACAGCCAGCCTCAGAAGGGCTTTGACGTCGTCTATTCTCTTCGAGAAGACCTCCTTAACCTCCTCGTGGGTCAGCTTGAGGGGCCCGGAAACGCCAGCCGCGTAGTTCGTTACGACGTTGACTGTTGCGTAGCACGCAGCTACTTCTCTCGCCAGAGCCGCCTCTGGACATCCAGTCATGCCTACGACGTCGCCGCCGAGGACCCTGAACGCTCTTATCTCAGCCGGGGTTTCGAACCTGTTTCCCTCGGCACAGACGTACACTCCTCCATCTACCACCTCTAAGCCGAGTTCCTTTCCTGCCTCTAGGAGGACTCTCCTGAGCTCGGGGCAGTAGGTGCTCGGCGTCATTGACACGTGTACGACACCACCAACGATGCGATCGCCGACCCTGATCTTCGTCTTACCGTCGTAGAATGTAGTCGCCCGGCACTTCGTGAAGTCAATGAAGTCGTCTGGAATAACTATAGTCCCAGGCGTCAACTCCGGGTTGATAGCGCCCACGGCGTTAGTTGCAAGTATCCTGACGACTCCCAGCATCCTGAGCGCCAGTATGTTGGCTCTGTAGTTTACCATGAAGGGAGGGATCTCGTGCCTCTCTCCGTGCCTAGCGATGAACGCAACTTCTCTACCTTCAAGCACTCCGACGGATATTTTAACCTGGCCAAACGGGGTGTCCACCAATAGCCTCTGGGGCTCTTCTAAGAGTTCATAGAACCCGCTACCGCCGATTATACCCACTTCGGGCAAGATGACCTCACCCCAACGCCCCCTCCTTTTTGGCAATATTTTAAATAGCGAGACATGCAGTCAATCGACGGAGCAGAGGACCCCCGGGGGTCCCCTTTACCTGAATCTGGGGAGGTGACTTCAATTGGCTCTGGCGACGATAGGAGGGAGACCGGTCCTGATACTGAAAGAGGGCACCACGCGGACTAGGGGAGAAGAAGCCAGGAGAATCAATATAATGGCTGCTAGGGCCATTGCAGACGCCATAAAGACGACTCTTGGACCCAAAGGCATGGACAAGATGATCGTGGACTCTCTGGGCGACATCACAGTCAGCAACGACGGCGCAACAATTCTCGAGGAGATGGAGGTAGCTCACCCTGCCGCCAAGATAATGGTGAACTTAGCCAAGGCCCAGGATAAGGAAGTCGGCGACGGGACCACCACCGCAGTAGTTCTCGCCGGAGAACTCCTCACTGAGGCGGAGAACCTGCTTGGCAAGGACATCCACCCGACCATAATAATAGACGGCTATGAGAAGGCCCTGAGGTTCGTTGAGGAAGAGCTGGATAAGATAGCTGTCGAGGTAGACCCAGACGATCTCGACCTCTTGAAGCTGGTAGCGGAGACCTCTATGAGCAGCAAGCTGGTCAGAGGCGCTAGAAAGAGGCTTGCCGAGGTCGTCGTCGAGGCGATCAAGTCTGTGGAGGAGATTCAGGGAGGAAAGAGAGTCGTTGACGTCGACAACGTGAAGATCATGAAGAAGAAGGGCGAGAGCCTCGACGAGACTCAGTTCGTCAAGGGCATAGTGCTCGACAAGGAGGTAGTCCACAGGGACATGCCCAAGAGGGTTAAGGACGCCAAGATAGCGCTCCTAAACCTCTCCCTAGAGGTCAAGAAGCCCGAGATCGATGTCGAGATCCAGATCTCCTCGCCCGAAGAGCTGAGGCAGTTCATAGACCACGAGACTCAGATGCTGAGGGAGAAGGTCGAGAAGATAGCTTCCACTGGAGCCAGTGTCGTGTTCTGCCAGAAGGGCATCGACGAGGTGGCGCAGCACTTCTTGGCCCAGAAGGGCATCATGGCGGTCAGGAGGGTGAGTGAGAAGGACATGAAGAGGCTTGAGAGAGCCACTGGAGGCAAGATCGTCAACAACCTCGAGGATCTCACGGAGAACGAGCTTGGCTACGCTGGCCTCGTGGAGGAGAGGAAGATCGGCGAGGACAGAATGGTCTTCGTGGAGGACTGCAAGAACCCCAAGGCTGTGACGATCCTGCTCAGAGC
>DRBY01000144.1 GCA_011042755.1 Thermoproteota archaeon
GGCAGCTCTCCGTATCCTGGCAGCCGGATTATGGGGATAGGCTCGAGCCCCTGGACGAACTCCTTGGGCACGCCGAACCTATCTGGGTCTGCCTTGACGTCCATCAGAGCGGCGTAGTCGAAGGGAGCGTGGGCTGGCACGCTGTAGACCACTCCGGTTGCCTCGTCTGGATCAACGAACGAGGCGGGCAGTACCGGAACCTCCCTGCCGACGAGCGGGTCCCTCACTCTGAGGCCCACGAGCTCCCTGCCCTTGAGGGCTCTCGCCCTGCTCACCTGGTGCTGCTGGAGCCTGAGCTTCACCTCCGCCTCAGAGGAGACTATCCACCTCTCCCCGCCAGCCTCCAGCTCGACGTACTCGGCTTCTGGATTAACCCAGACGTTGGTTACGCCGGGCAGGGTCTCTGGCCTCAGCGTGGCGGCCACGAGGTACCTCCCGTCACCCGCGTCGAACTTAACCGCGGTGAACTCCACTATGCCGGGCTTTATCTCATCTCCGCCGAGTATGTCGTCCTCCCCGACCGCCTGCTCCTCCAGCACGTCGTAGAGTATGGGGTGGCCTCCCTGAACGACGTAGCCCTTCTCTCTGAGCCTGATGAATTGCCATGAGACGAAGGCGTTGTACTCGGGGTCTCCCGTCGTGAACTTTCTCCTCCAGTCTATGGAATATCCGAGAGCGTCGAAATCCGAGCTGATCACGCTCGCGAAGAACGACATGACCTCCTTCGGATCTTGGAACTTCCTCAGGAGCTCCTCTATCTCCTCAGGATCGTCGATGTAGAGCGAGAGGTAGCTCCTGTACAGGTTGATGTACTCCTCGTCGCCCATCCTGAGCCTCGCCGATATGGCTTCTATTGGCGTGCCCGTGATGTGGAAGGCCATGGGCCACAGCACATTGTACCCCTTGTGCCTCATGTACCTGGCCTGCACGTCCCCGATCGTGTAGGTCCTCCCGTGTCCTATGTGAAGCGGCCCCGATGTGTATGGGTAGGGCACCGTGAGGAAGTACTTTGGTCGCGAGGGGTCGGGATCGGCCTCGAAGATCCTGGCCTCCTTCCACTTCTTCTGCCACTTACTCTCTATCGAACGGAGCCTCCCCTTAAACTCCTCTTGCCCCTCGCCAGCGAAGTAGATCACCTCTGACGCCAGCCCTCTCTCTTGTTAAAAAGGCTTTTTCGTGCTCTCTTGGTTCCCCGGATGGCTGGAACGCTTATATATCGGGTCCGATAAAAGAGCACCGAGTTGACAGAGGCTGTCTACGAGCTAAAAGATGTGTGGAAGGTTTATGGCTCCGGTAAGAACGCCGTGGCCGCTCTAAGAGGGGTCAACCTCGTTGTGAGGAGCGGCGAATTCGTTGCCGTGATGGGACCCTCCGGCTCTGGGAAGTCCGCACTGCTGATGGTGCTAGGGCTCATGACATCTCCTACCGAGGGCGTCGTGAGGCTGTTCGGCCGCGAAGTATCTAGGAGCTCAGAGAGTAAGTTAGACGTCGAGTCGTCTACTGAGCTCCTAAAGCCTGAAACCGTGAACGAAGTTGTCCTGACGATAAAGAACCTCGGAGACGTGCCGGCAGAAGATGCCGAAGTCGCCGTAGAGTTGGGGCAGTGGCTGACCCTAATAGGCCCTTCGAGGGTCTCTGTTGGGCTGATCCCCCGGGCGGCGAGGCCCGGCTAACGATCAAGCTACTGCCATCTAGGGAGGCGGAGTCCCACAGCATCTCGGTCACCGTGCGCTACAGCGAACAAGGAGCAGAGAGAAGTCAGGTCCCAGCTGGGCTTTGCGAAGCTGGAGAGAGCCAAGGTCTCTATAGTATCTACGAGCGTGGAGATCCTGAGCGGGAGAATCTTCATCAGAGGGATTACCGCCAACGTGGGAGATAAGGCGGCTGAGCACGTGAATGTAACGGTGGTTGAAGGAGTCTGCGCTGGATCTGGCGTCTACCTAGGCTCGCTGGATCCTGAAGAGACTCTGAGCTTTTCCGTATCGTGCGAGGAATCAGGAGAGGGTAACGAGTCTCTAGTCAGGGCGTACTTCCAGCCGGCCCTAGGAGAGGTCTCTCACACAGACGCCGTCGTGAGGATTCCGGCGACTGAGAGAGAGCTTGTAACCCCCGAGACCTTGACAGAGAGGGAAGGAGTGGGCAAGGGAGTGGGCGTCCTCCAGACGGCCGTAGTGGCGGTTGTCGCGATCCTTGTGGGGGTAGCCATAGGTAGGTCGTGGGCGAGGTCGGAGAGTGTAGGGACTTGAGGGTTGCCGATATCGTAAGGCTCTCGCTGAAAGCCCTCCTTAGCAGGAAGAGGAGGGCGGCCCTCACGCTCCTTGGAGTCCTAGTGGGAGTGCTTACACTCACCGCCGTCGTTAGCATAGCTTATGGCTACTCTTCTGCCGTCCTTGGTGTAATTAAGCTGTCCAGCCCGAGGCTCGTGTTAGTCATAGCTAGGTCCGATCCGCTTACGAACTCTGACCTGATTACGCTGGAGAACTTGCCGGGAGTCAAAGTAGCCACTCCCCTCGTTATGTTCTCCATATCTGCCCGGGAGGGTTGTCGGATAGGATAATCCATATTCTTGGAATAGACCCTGCTTACGTGGAAGAGGTATTTCCAGGATTGGAGCTAGAGGCTGGCTCGTGGCCTGTTCCTGGAGAGAAGTCCATGTGCTGGGCAGCGCCCTGACGCGAGACTTGTTTGGCAAATCCCAATTCGCTCTTGGCCTTACGGTTAGGGGAGAACTCTTCGGCGAGAAGTTCTCAGCTCGAGTGGCTGGAGTGGCCAAGCCCTACGGAACTAGCATACTGGCCGACGTCGACTCTTCAGCAATAATGCCCCCTAGATTCTGCTGAATCCGTAGTCAGGCGAGTTACCGGGAGCAGGAGATACGGGGCTGCGGCGGTCATAGCGACCGATGAGGAGAGCGTGGATCTAGTGCTGGAGTATCTCAGGAGGGAACTAGGAGAGAATGTGAGCCTTGTGGCTATGAAGGACATTCAGGGGGCTCTCGACAGGGCTGTACGCACGGCAGTGCTGATTCTAGGGGGAGTCGCCTCGATGACGCTCGTTGTGGCGTCCATATGCATAATGAACGCCACGTACACTGCCGTTACAGAGCGAGTCAAGATAATAGGCGTGATGAGAGCCATGGGCGCAACAAGAACAGGCATAGCGGCTGCGTTCTTGACCGAAGGCGCCATAGTAGCCCTTGCTGCCGGAGTACTTAGGGTTCTGCTGGGGTATCCCTCTGGAAGCCTGCTCATAGCCTTTATCGTAGGCGGAGGACCGCGGGGGGCCTCCAGAGAGTGAATTCACTATTCAGGCTGAGCTACCGCTCCCCTACGCCTTGGGCATCTTGACGGCTACCTTGGCGGTGACGCTTATCGGGTCAATTCCACCGGCCCTCAGGGCAGCATCCCTAGAGCCCTCAGAAGCCCTCAGATATGAGTAGTGGCGGGCCCGGCGGGATTCGAACCCGCGACCCCCCGGTTAAAAGCCGGGTGCTCTGCCATGCTGAGCTACGGGCCCGGTACTCAGGGTATTAACTCTGGACTTAAACGTGTTTCCTCTCACAGCAGGACTGCAAGCAGCATAGGTATGAGGGGGCCAACCGATCCCAACGCAATCAGCGGAGCAGCGTGGTCCGCTATTACCGCGGCTAGGGAGATCGAGTCAACTACCTCCCTCCCCACGAGCATGACGTCTATCTCCCCGTAGCCTGCGTGGATTTTTGTATGGGATTGGGAGTTGATCGCCTCGTCTAGAGCGTTTCTTACCAGCTCTATAATAGCTTCCTCCTCGCCGCCGGTCCCAACAGGGTTGACTGGGAGTTCAGGCGAGAGCGTATAGTGCGTGTCGGTAGTGGCTATCACTGGAGTGTAGCCCGCCGACTCCACGAGGCTGCAGAGCTTCGCTCTGAGGTCTGGGAGCATGTTGTTACCATCGACCATTACGTAGGCGATGGCCCAGCTTTCGTTGGTAGCCTTAATCGTGAGGATCCTGACTCCTCCGGGCCCAAGACTCGAGAGACTCTCTTCAAATCTAGCTCCAAAGCCCAGCAGAACTTCGTCTTCTTTAGGTGACTGCAGAGCTTTGGTGAGGGCCTCCCAGGCTTTATCTAAGACGAGGTTCTCCTCGGGCCCATAGGGCTCTATGTGCCGAGGGTGACCCCAGCCCAGGGAATCGTGTCTGTCTACAACTAACGGGAGCACGGTGTTTTTGGACGCGCTAGCCCTCTCCCTGAGCCTCAGCTCGAGGGTCTCGGGGAAGTCCTCCATATCGGCAGGCCAACCAGATATGGCAATCAGCACATGATTTCCGAACTTCTGAGCCGTTATCTCGATTTCACCGTCTGCCAGCCTGACGGGCGCACCTACTCTCACAGGCTCCGCGCTGTCGAGAAGCTCAAGGGCCTTTTCAGCCACTCTCTTTACCCACCAGCGGCTGGGAAGGTTTCTTGCATGTGTGCTGACCCTCCGAAGAAAGACTGACCTCAATCCACCGTCCTCAAGCAGCTTTATCACGTGATAAGGGCCATTCGAACTGCCCGCATCTCCAATTGGTCCCGGGTGAAAGTCTGGGGCCACAAGGGCCGCATCTCCAGCTCTCAACACGAAGATACCCACCTTGCCGGGCCTGGCCCGGGTAGAGAGGATGGCCTCCAGCGGCTCGGGATCCCCCACTAGGAGAAGCCTTGTGATGGCTCTCACCGAGTCGAGGGCGTTTTGCCCCACCAGACGCCTGGAAATTCTGTCCTCCGTCTCTAAGGTTAGCCAGAGAGAAATTGCGGCCGTTACCGGAGGAATTAATAGAAACCACCCAATGTATCCATTCTCCCAAGGCCAGATGAGCACCAACATCGGGGCTATGCACGAGAGGACCGCTCTGCCAGTCTCCATGGTCATTGCTAGGGCTGAAAGGGCCCTCAGGTAGATCACGGCGTGCAGGCTGGCAGCCAACGACCAGATGAAGGCTCTTTGGCCGAGAGGAGCCAGGACAACGGGAATCACCGCCGACGGCGCTTGACTCAGCGCTACGAGCCAGGCAGTCCTCCTCACGTCTAGAGAGGCCCCCGTCCCACTCAAGAAGGTAAACGCTAACACGATTGATGCTGCATAAGTTGAAGATATCCGGAGAGCAGCATCTGATCCGCAGCTCCATAAACTCGTTATGGTTATCGCTACAGTCTCTAAAACGCTCAAGCCAGCGGCATAACTCACGTTACCTAATCTGAAGACCCTTCGTGCGGCTCTGATTATTCCAGTATAAAACATGGGGAATGCCATTGGGGTACTCAACGTTACATAGAAACTTTTTATTTACCTTTCCACATGTAGAGTACAGTGGGGACCTCATATCCCCATATAGGGAGTGAGATTGTAGGGGTGAAATTGTAATGCCCAGAAGGAAGGGTATAACCAATCGTGAGTTAAACATCCTGAAGAAGTTGGTAGAGGACGGGAGGGTCACCTATACCCAGATAGCCAGAGAGCTGGGAATGAGCCCCGCTGGCGTCATGAAGAAGGTAAGGAAGCTAGAGGAGCTCGGCATAATCAAGGGATACACTGCTCTCGTAGACCACGCTAAGCTGGGGAAGGGGTACAAGTACATCATACTCATGAGGACCGAGCCCGGCAAGCACGCGGAAGTGGCCAAGAAGGTCGTTGAGGTCGCTCCCCAGAACATACTGGAGGTGCACGAGATCACCGGCCCGTATGACGTGATAGTCAAGCTGATAGCAGGAGACCAGCACGAGCTCAACGAGCTGCTGAAGAAGATCCTAAGCATCCCGGGCGTCAGGGAGACGAACACGTCACTGGTCCTCGAGACTGTTAGAGAGCAGGCCTCGATAGTGCCTGAAGAGATTCCTCCTGAGGTTCTAAAGTCGCTAACCAAGGCGTGAGCTGGGGGGA
>DRBY01000105.1 GCA_011042755.1 Thermoproteota archaeon
GGCTGATGGGCATGCCGCCGCCCTTCCTGACGTAGTTAGCGCCGGGGTACTGGTCTGGACCCCTGAGAACCAGCTCCTTGAGCCACTCTATGTTGTTCTCGTTGACGTACTCAGGTATGGTCAGCGTCATGGCGATCTCGACCGGCACGCCAACCTCGTCGATGTCGATCATCGGGTCTGGGGATATCACGGTCCTGCTGGAGAAGTCTACACGCTTGCCAACTAGGTTCTTTCTGAACCGCCCCTCCTTCCCCTCAAGCCTCTGGAAGAGCGACTTTAGGGGTCTCCTGGTTCCTCTCTGCATTGCCACAGGCAGACCGGCCATGGCGTTCCGGTAGAAGACCGCAACCCAGTACTGGAGGAGATCCCACTCGCTCTCCACGACGCTATTTGGAGCTCCCGACTTTATCGATTCGGTGAGCTTCTTGTTTGCCTTGAGGATCTCTACCAACATGTGAGTCAGGTCGTCCTCCGCCCTCTCTCCAGTCTCCAAGAATATCGAGGGCCTCACGCTGGGCGGGGGAACTAATATGACCGTGAGGACAGTCCACTCCGGCCTCGCCCTCTCGGGATTGAATCCCAACACCATCGCATCTTCGTCAGGAATCTTCTCTAACCAATCTCTTATTTCGTTGGGTCTGAGCCTCCGAGGAGCCGGATCCTTGACGATGAACTTGAGGACCTCCTCAAGGTCTACGCTCTCAACCCTCGCTCCGCAGTGGGGACAGACGTTATGATTCCTGAGGTACTTCTTTACAGCTGCTCTGAGAGTCCTCGTGAGAGCGTCATTGATCTTCTCCTCGGGGTGGGCCTCCCAGTACTTCTTCGCGGCCTCTATGAACTTTCTCCTCTCCTCCTCTGGGAGGAGGATCTTACCACACTTTGAGCACGTCGCGTTCAAGATGTCCTTGATCTTCTTGACGTAGCCTATGTGGACGACGGGTCTGGCAAGCTCTATTCTTCCGAAGTGTCCTGGGCATCCGCTCTGGAAGTTCCCACAGGTCGGGCACCTCTGCCTTGGGTTCATGGTGCCCAGCCTTGGGTCGAGGACTCCGCCGGGGACCGGTAGACCTCCCTCGTCGTAAGCGGTTGGCTCCCTGATCTCTATGAAGCCAATCTTCCTTATGTCGTTGGGCGAGAGGAGCCCGAACATCACTTTGCTGAGTCTGTGCGGCAGGGCTTCCTGATCAGAGACGGGTCCAGTGAAGCTCATGTCGATCCCCCTCACACCTCCTCCTCCACGTTGAGTTTCACGTCAATGAGACCGGAGTTCAGCTCTTGGATCAGCAGCCTGGTGGCGTGGGCCGTTATCAGCGGGCGCACCTCTACAGCGTCCTGACACCTCGGGCAGTAGAATTGGCTCGTCAGAGCGTTGTAGAACGCCAGCGAACCGCACCTCTTGCACACATACACTATGGTCTTGTCAGAATGCTCAATGTACCTATCCCTCAGCATGGCCGCCGCGCCGTGAGAGATCAGAACCTCTCCCTCCATCTCTCCGAGCCTGAGACCTCCTCCCCTTGCTCGCCCCTCAACCGGCTGTCTCGTGAGTATCTGGACCTGGCCCCTAGCCCTGGCGTGTATCTTGTCTCTAACCATATGCTTCAGTCTCTGGTAGAAGCTGATCCCGATGAACACGGGGGCTCGAAGCATCCTGCCCGTTCTTCCATCGTACATTATCTCTTCTCCCGTGTACTCGAACCCTAGCCGCTTCAGGGCCTCCATCAAGTCTTCAACGGGCTCCTTGGCAAAGGGCGTGCCATCCACGAACCTGCCCTCGAGGGCGCCCACCTTTCCAGCCAGTATCTCAATGAGCTGGCCGATCGTCATTCTGGACGGGATTGCGTGGGGATCTAAAACGATATCCGGGCTTATGCCGTCAGCCGTGAAGGGCATATCCTCCTGCCTGTAGATCATGCCAATGACGCCCTTCTGACCGTGTCTTGTGGCGAACTTGTCGCCGAGCTCTGGGATCCTCGACTCCCTGACTCTGACCCTGACCATCTTCTCGCCGCTCTCAGCCGTGGCAAGGATGACGTCGGTGACCACTCCCCTCTCCCAAGCCCTCATGTCAATGGAGGTATCTCTCCTCTCAAAGGCCATGGTTAAGCCCGCAGCACCTCCAGCAAGCTCCGGTGAGAATCTCGGAGGACTCGTCCTACCTATGAGGACGTCTCCACCCTCAACATTCACCTCAGGCTCAACTATCCCATCGTCGGTTAGCTTCCTGTACGACTCTTCGGCCCTCCTTCCAGTTACTCCCTTCACGTCGTATGGGTTCTCGAACTTGTCGCCCTCTATGATTGCTAGCCGTCTTGCGACCGCCTCGTAAGTTCGCAGGAATATGGCCCTGCCTGCACCCCTGTCTACGGCCCCCTTGTTCATTACGAGGGCGTCGTCCATGTTGTAGCCGTCCATGGGCAGGAGCGCGACGACGAGGTTCTGCCCGGAGGGCCTCAGCTCGTATCCCGTTATCTCGGCAATCTTGGTTCTGACAATCGGTCTCTGCGGATAGTAGAACAGGTAGGAAGTGCTATCCATCCTCAGCCGCCAGTTCGTGGCGTAGTAGCCAAGGCCCTGCTTCACCATGTTGCCCCCGATGATATCCCTGGGGATGGCGTTGTGCTCAGCGTAGGGTATCTGCCCGGCCGCCACACCCATCATCATGTACGGAGCGAAGTCGATGTGAGTGTGCTCTGAAGTGAGCTTGTCGATGCTGTAGGCCACCAGAGCGTACTCCTCCTCGTCAGGGTCGAGCAGCTCGACTATACCCTCTCTAACTAAGTCGCTAAACGTAACCTTTCCTTGCTCAACCTCAGGGAGCAGCCTTATTGCATCTTCAAGCCTCTCAACAGGTATTAGAGGCCGTCTAACTCTCCCTGCGTCTGCGTTAACTATTACTGTTCTCTCTTCCTCCAGATACGCTATGTTAATCTCAGGGCTTATCTCAATTCTCCTACGCTTGATTTCCTCCGCCACACGCTTTGGATCGTTGGTGAGCCCTACGAGCGCGCCATTCACATAGACGGCAGCCATGGATCCAACTTCCTCGGGAGTAGCCTCTTCAATTGGCTTGACGCCAAGCTGAGGCAATAGCGCGATCAGCGGAGCGGGGTCTATCCCAAAGGTCACGTCGGCGAAGGTCGCGAGGCTCCTGACTAGTCCCACATTCGTTCCCTCGGGCGTCTCTAGTGGGCAGAGCCTTCCCACAGACGTGCCGTGAATCTGCCTGGCCTCGTGGAGCGGGAGACCTGGCGGCAGGGGTGAGTTCACCCTCCTCAGGTGCTGGAGGGCCGCTATGTAGTTGGTTCTGTCGAGGTTCTGGCTTATTCCCAGCTCTCCAGTGGGCCAGGTGCCCGTGGCAAGGGCCCGGAGTATTCTGGGAGTTATCTTGCTCTGGGTCGTGACTATCCTCCTTATGTCAAGGTCGTACACGCCGTGAGTCAGCTGCTCGTTCGCCTTCTCCTCAAGCTCTCTGACGAGCCTGTAAAACGCGTACCTGAAAGCCTCCTGCATTAGCTCCCCGACCAAGCGGAGCCTCTTGTTGGAGAAGTGGTCCTTGTCATCTGGCTCGATCTGTCCCTTAACGACCCTTAGGAGCTTCTCTACCATCTTAGCGATGAAGTACGCTTTCTTGATGTTGTCGTCTTCAGTCTGCCCGACGTGCGGGAGTAGAGCCCTCCTGAGATAGTCCCTGGCCGCGTTTATTCTCTCCTGCCTCGGGGCGCTCTGGATCAATCTCCTTCCTAGATAGTCGAGCGCCTCCTCTTGAGTCATGAAACCTCCTTCAGGTTCCTTCTTTCTGACCTCATCTAGGCTGTAGAGGAACTCGTTTGCTATCTCGGGATCACTTGATATTGCCTGGAGTATCTGAGAATCCTCCTCCAAACCCAGGGCCTTCAGTATCACGGCTACGGGGACCCCTCTTATCGCCCCGAATGACGCCTTGATTGTTCCGTCCCTCGGGTAGTACTCGAGGAATAGCCTGCTCCTCATGCCGGCTCTGGCAGATATCACGTATGCCGCGTGGGAGTACGGCTTGCTGCCCGCCGTGGTCTCCTCCACTATGACCTTGTTCCTCGCCAGATCGTCTCTTACTACCACGACTCTCTCGCTTCCGTTTATTATGAAGTAACCGCCAGGATCTGCCGGATCTTCACCCATCTCTATCAACTCCTCGTCAGATAGCCCGTAGAGCCTGCAGCGCTTTGACTTCACCATGATGGGTATGTAGCCAATCTTCACTCTCTCGGTCTTCAGCTCCATCCCATGCCCAATGACCTTGATCTCTAGGTAGACTGGTCCCCAGTACGTGAGTTTCCTGAGCCTGCACTCCATCGGGGTCAAAGGTGTTCTGGCGCCATCGAACTCCTCAAACTCCGGCGGTCCAACCTCTATCTTCCCAAGCCTGAGCTTGTAGTTCTCTATCAGCTCAATCTCCTTGAAGGAGTCGACTACCTCTTGGAGCCCCCTCTCTAGGAACCTGTTAAAGGACTCTATCTGAGCCTCAACGAGGCTGTGCTCTAAGAAGAACGCTTTGACTATTGGATAGAAATCCACGTGACCCTTTTTCAGAGCCGACGCATCTAGCTGCGCCTTATCCCTCTTCTGGTACGACCTATTCCCCAAACGTCAAACCCCCCAATAACCTAGGGAGGAGCAACCAACCACTAACCTCCCTTCACAACTACACGATAGGCGGGAACCTTCTCCCCCGGTCGGATTATCTTGACTACATCCCCAGGCTTGGCCCCAAGCTGTCTAACAACAGGATCCGTCACAAGTATCTTTGGAAACAGCCTCAGAGGGCCAAACTTCCTAATCAACTCCTCCCTCTCCTCTTGGCTAACAATCTCATGCTGGGGGACGAGAACGTGACTCATGAGATCAAACCCGCCGGGTTCACTTCCTGGCCTGGGGGAAGGAACCTCCTGGGCTTTTATCTTTTTCGACTCCACCTTCTTGGACCCCGCTTTGGAGCCCCTCCTCTTTTTCGCATGCGAACGTCTGGAAGAAGACCTCTTCGAGCGTGTTGGCAATCTGACTTGCCCCCTCTCCTAGCCTGCAGCCCGCCCTCACATCGATTTAAAAGATTTGAGCCGACACTTGAGTAGACCCAACATGCCCGAAGTCGTTGAGATTCGCTGGCATGGTCGAGGAGGACAAGGTGTAGTTTTAGCGTCCCGTCTGCTGGCTAAGGCCGCATTCCTAGACGGCAAGTGGTCTCAAGCCTTTCCATTCTTTGGAGCAGAGAGAAGGGGGGCCCCTGTGACCGCCTTCACTAGAATAGCGGACAGGCCGATAAGGCTCCGAAGTCAGATCTACAACCCAGATGTGCTGGTCTTGGTAGACCCAATGTTCTTGGAGAGCGCCGGGGTCTTCGATGGGGTGCGTGAGGGAGCCGTCCTGGTTGCAAATACTCCCAAAGAACCAGCTGAAGTAGAGGTACCGTCGGGAGTTCGCAGAATAGCCGCGATAGACGCAACAGGCCTTGCTCTCAAGTTGGGTCTCAGAGTGGCTGGTCTACCAGTGCCGAACACCGCCATGGTTGGGGCCGTAGCTAGGGCGACCGGGCTCGCTAGCTGGGAGGCGGTCGAGAGTGCCATAAGGGACACTCTCTCTGGCAAGGGAGCTGACGTGAACGTGAGGGCAGCTAGGGAAGGGTACGAGAGCGTGAAGATACGGGACCTCTAGCCGCTCACTCCCCTATGTACATATCGAAGAACTTGGCGTATGCGTCTACAGCTTCATCAGAGCTAGTGATCTCAACGGTATCCGTGAGCTGGCAGTTGAAGCACTTTATCAGGGCGAACCCGTTCTTCCTGTCTAGCTCGACCA
>DRBY01000083.1 GCA_011042755.1 Thermoproteota archaeon
GGGAGCGGATCTTAAGTCCGCCGCCTTTGACCTGGCTCGGCCACCCCCGCCCGTGAAAGGGGCCTCCCCGCACTTATATAGGTTAGCGACTCAGGGAGCGCGCCGAGCCGCCTCGGGTGTCAAGATTGAGCGAGGGCAGGACGGAGGAGATCCCCCTAGCTGTGGTGGACAATGAGATCTTAGCTCTTGGATTTGAGATGGTGGGCGTGAGAGCCAGGGTCATCAGGGGACGGAAGAGCCTGCTGGAATTCTTCAGGGAGCACGAGCGGAGCTTGCCTCACGTGGTATTCGTTAACGAGAGGGTCTTCGAAGAGATCGAATCTTACCGGACTGACCTCCTGAGGAAGGGAAAGCTCAAACCTGTGTTCGCAGTGGTTCCAGACCTGGAGAAGCCCAGGGGGGTCAGGCTCCGTCAGCTGAGGGAACTCCTTCTGAGGGCCCTCGGGACGGAGGAACTCAAGATATAGGGGGTGAATTTGCGTGCCTAGGCTCATAGAGGTTGTCCTGAGAACGGAGGAGGAAGCCCGTAGAATCCTTGAGGAGGCTGAGAGAGAGGCGGAGAAGATCCTCAGGGAGGCCGAGGAAGAGCGGGAGCGTATCCTGAGGGAGGCTAGAGAGGCAAGCGTCGAAGTGCAGGTTAGAGGAGATGTGGAGAGGGAGATCTCTGAGATCCTCGAGAGGGCAAAGCGTGAGGCGGAGGAGCTGGAGAGGAGAGCTCTGCAGAACATGGAGAAGGCTGTGGATTACATACTGAAGGAGGTGCTTGGGGTTGGTGGCTGAGATCAGAGAGGAGGACGCTGTGGTCGCTGCCCTCCTCGAACTGGCCAGGAGGAGGGCAGAGGACAAAGTGGAAGAGGCCAGGGCTCGAGCTCAAGAGATAATTGAAGAGGCAAAGAGAGAGGCGGAGCGAATACTCGCCGCCAGAAGGGAGAAGGCCCTTCGCGAGATGGAAGAAGAGATCAGCAGGCGAAAGAGCGCGGCGGAGGTAGAGGCTAGAAAGCTCATCATGGATGTCAAGGCTCGCTACGTGGGGGAGGCCATCGAGAAGGCCAGAGAGATGCTACACGACATCGTCGCGGGGAGGGATTCTAGGTTCAACTACGCGGAGGTCTTGGAGAGGCTGGCAGAGGAGGCCGTTAAGGGCCTGGGATCTGATGAGGTCTACCTTATGGGAAGAGAAGCCGACAGGCAGCTACTGGAGCAGATCGCAGAGAGGCTGTCTAGCAAGCTGGGCGTAAAGGTTAGAGTGGACGACAACCCCATACGCACGGTGGGAGGCGTCGTGGCGAGGGATGCGCAGGATAGGAGGAGGTTCTACAACACGCTCGAGGGCAGGCTGAGGGATGTCCAAGAGACTAAGATTCACGAGATATCCGACATCCTGTTTGGGAGGTGATTGATGTGGTTGTAGAAGAGTCCGTCGCCGCAGGTGTTGTCTCCCACATCAAGGGACCCATAGTCGTTGCCGATGGGATGAGAGGAGCCAAGATAAGGGAGATAGTGCTAGTTGGAGAGGAGAAACTCATTGGAGAGATCGTTAGGATCGAGGGAGATCGCGCCGTAATTCAGGTCTACGAGCCAACCAGCGGAATGAGACCGGGTGAGCCTGTCGAGAGGACTGGTGAGCCCCTGTCTGCAGAGCTGGGCCCTGGGCTGCTTGGCCAGGTCTTGGACGGCCTCGGGAGACCCCTGCCGAAGATCGCCGAGATGGTGGGGCCTTTCATAACTAGAGGCATCAAGCTGCCCACACTCCCTAGGGACGTCAAGTGGCACTTCACGCCCACAGCGAAGGTCGGAGACAGGGTTGTGCCAGGCGATGTCCTTGGGACGGTTCCTGAGGGGGCCATCACTCACAAGATAATGATCCCACCCACGGTTAGGCCTGGAAGGTTGGTCGAGCTGGCCAGCGAGGGAGACTACGCAGTTGAAGAGGTAGTGGCGGTGGTGGAGTCCGCTGGAGTCAAGCAGGAAATCAAGATGTACCACAAGTGGCCCGTTAGACTTCCTAGGCCGTTCAAGGAGAAGTTGGAGCCCACAATGCTTCTGGTCACAGGTCAGAGGGTAATCGATACGTTCTTCCCAATTGTAAAGGGAGGGGCTTCCGCCATCCCAGGCGGCTTCGGCACCGGGAAGACCGTTACTCTCCACCAGGTGTCCAAGTGGGCCGACGCCGACGTGGTTGTCTACGTGGGGTGTGGGGAGAGAGGAAACGAGATGACTGACCTGCTCCAGCACTTCCCGAAGCTTGTAGACCCCAAGACCGGCAGACCCCTGCTCGAGAGGAGCGTCCTCATCGCGAACACGAGCAACATGCCGGTCCCAGCAAGGGAGGCCAGCATTTTCATTGGAATCACGTACGCTGAGTACTACAGGGACATGGGGCTTCACGTTGTCCTCACAGCAGATTCCACAAGTAGGTGGGCGGAGGCGCTTAGGGAGCTCTCCTCAAGGCTTGAGGAGATTCCATCGGAGAGGGGGTTCCCCGCCTACCTGCCGGACTACATCGCAGCCTTCTACGAGAGGGCTGGCAGAGTGAGGGTGCTGGGCAATCGTGACGAGACGGGCTCGGTTGCCGTGATAGGCGCAGTCAGCCCCTCAGGCGGAGACCTCAACGAGCCAGTCACCCAGCACACCATGAGGTACGTCGGAGCTTTCTGGGCTCTCGACAAAGATCTGGCCTTCAAGAGGCACTTCCCGGCGATAAACTGGCTGAAGAGCTTCTCAAAATACGTAGGGGAACTCAAGTACTGGTGGATAGAGAACACGGGATACGACATGCTTGAGTACAGAGAGAGAGCTATGGAGATCCTGCAGAAAGCTTCAAGCCTTGAGGAGGTTGCGAGAGTCGTGGGAGAGGCGGCGCTAAGCGACGAGAACAGGCTGATCCTGCTGGCGGCCGAGATGATTAGGGAGGGGTTCCTCGTGCAAAACGCCTACCACGAGGTGGACACCTACTGCTCTCCAAAGAAGCAGGCCCTCTTGCTGAAGACTCTCGTGGAGTTCTACGACAGGGTTAAGCCTCTGATTGACGCGGGAGTGCCGATCTCCTCGATAAGGGAGATGAGTTCCGTGGGCCTCCTGATGAGGCTGAAGTTCGTGCCCGAGGACAGGTTTGAAGAAGCCCTGAAAGAGGTCCTCACGAAGCTCGAGACAGAGGCAAGCATGCTCATGGCGGAGGTGAGGTGAATGGCGGCCATCCACGGGCTGGCGGTTAAGGGTGTCAAGCTCGTCAAGGGGCCCCTTCTGTTCATGGAGGGAGTCCCCGAGGCCTCGTTTGGAGAGGTCGTCAAGATATTCTCGGAAGACGGCAGGGAGTGGATAGGCCAAGTCCTCGAGGCAGGGGTTGACGTCACCGTAATTCAGGTGCTGGGAGACACCGAAGGAATCGACTCCGGCGTGATCGTCAGGTTCACTGGCGAGACTCTGAAGCTGCCTGTCTCCGAGGAGATGCTCGGGAGAGTGTTCAGCGGATCCGGAGTCCCGATAGACGGCGGTCCACCTGTTAGAGCAGAGGAGTACAGGGACATCAACGGCGCGCCGATCAACCCGTCCATGAGGGACTACCCAGACGAGTTCGTCGAGACGGGAATCTCCGCGATCGACGGTATGCTCAGCCTTGTCAGAGGTCAAAAGCTGCCGATATTCTCAGAGTCAGGACTCCCACACAGCCACGTGGCCGCACAGATCGCCAGGCAGGCCGTGGTGCCTGGCAAGGCCGAGAGGTTCGCAATAGTGTTCGCCGCAATAGGGCTGAAGCACGACGAGGTGCTCTTCTTCAAGAAGCAGTTCGAGGAGTTCGGCGCGCTGAGCAGGTCGATCTTGTTCCTGAACCTGGCCAACGACCCGGTGATCGAGAGGATAATGACCCCGAGGGTTGCGCTGACTGCAGCTGAGTACCTAGCCTTCGACCTCGACATGGATGTCCTAGTGATTCTAACGGACATGACCAACTACTGTGAGGCCCTGCGAGAGCTCAGCGCGGCGAGGGAGGAGGTTCCAAGTAGGAAGGGATACCCTGGTTACATGTACAGCGACCTAGCTAGCATCTACGAGAGGGCCGGGAGGATCAAGGGTAAGACTGGTTCAATAACGCTGATGCCCATCCTAACCATGCCTGGAGGAGACCTGACCCACCCGATACCGGACCTGACTGGCTACATAACCGAGGGCCAGATCTTCCTAGACTTTGACCTGTTCAACAGAGGAATCTATCCCCCGATCAACGTGCTCCCCAGCCTCAGCAGGCTCATGAAGGACGGTGTGGGCAAGGGTAAGACGCGTGAGGATCACATGGAGGTGTCTAACCAGCTCTACTCCTCCTACAGAGAGGGAACCAAGGCTAGGGAGCTTGTGCAGATCATAGGAGAGGCCGGCCTGAGCAAGAGGGAGAGAACCTACCTCCGGTTCGCCGACAGGTTCGAGAGGGAGTTCGTGGCCCAAGGCTTCAAGGAGAGAAGGCCGGTAGAGGAGACTCTTGAGATCGCCTGGGACCTTCTCGCCATGCTCCCAGAGGCTGAACTCACGAGAATAAGCGACGAGACCATCAGGAAGTACCACCCCAAGCACAGGAGGGAGGTAGAGGCAGAAGCCCGGTGAGGCGAGTTGTCCTCTAGATCTGTGGGCAGGGTCGTCCCCACCAAGGGCTTTCTGATCAGGCTGAGGGAGAGGGTCTCTTTCCTCGAGAGGGGCGTCGAGGCCCTTAAGATGAAGAGAGATCAGCTAGTCAAGGAAGCTCAGGCGCTCATAAAGGAGCTGAGGATCAGGGAGGATGCTGAGAAGAAGATGGTGGAGGCCTATGAAGTGCTCAGGCTAGCCTACGCAACCGCAGGACCTAGGGAAGCTACGAAGGCGGCTCTACTCGCCAAGCCCATGAGAACCAAGATGAGAGTTCGAAGCGTCATAGGCGTTGAGGTCCCCGAGATAGAGGTCAAGGAGCTAGAGATAGTGACAACCCCCTCGCTGAATGCGGCCGTAATCGCAGCCGCTGAGAAGTTGGCTGAAGCTCTAAACGAGATAATCAAGGCAGCCAACGTAGAGGCGAGGTTTGAGAGAATAGCCGAGAGCTTGGCCGAGACCATGCGGAAGGTGAACGCCTTGGAAAAGCTGGTGATACCTGAGCACAAGGAGATAATCAAGTACATCGAGGAGGTGCTAGAGGAGGAGGGCCTGGAAGAGTTCCTCCGCGTGAAGAAGTACAAGGCTGTGAAGGGGAGGGAGTAGTTTGGGCAGCAGGCTGAAGTACGCGATCGTGAGGGCCCACGGACTCAAAACGCACCTCGTGCCAGAGGAAACTATCAAGTCCTGGGCCTTCGTGACGGACGATACAACTCTCTTCTCAGAGATCGTGAAAACCGAGTACGGCCCGTTCTTCGACGGGCCTGAGGACCTCCGGAGGGCCGACAAGATAGAGGAAGCCCACGTAAGAGTGATGGGCAGGCGAGCTAGGCAGCTCGTCGCGATGCTGAGTGGAGGAATCGCCGAGTTCTTCAGAACCTTGTTGGTGAAGTACGACTTGGAAAACGTCCGCAGGCTTATCTACGCATTGACGACGGGGGCCGAGACTTCGCCAGAGGAGGCTTTACTGCCGATCGACGGCTTCCTACTTGACACCAAGACTCTTGCCAAGGCCAACGCAATTGAGCAGCTCATCAGCCTGATCAGAGTGGAGAAGGTGAGGGAGACTCTGAGAGAGTGGTATGAGGCTGAGGAGAGGGACCTTGTGTCCTTAGACCTTATGCTTGACGCTGCTTACTGGGACATGGTGATTCAGAAGGCAGACGAAACCAAGGCGCTCAGCAAGGATCGAACGTTCTCAGAGATGCTTCACGTTTACATGA
>DRBY01000131.1 GCA_011042755.1 Thermoproteota archaeon
GGTTCGGGGTGCCCAGAGAACTCGTCGAGGGACTCGAGCCCATCCCCATAATCCGGCTGCCTGGGTACGGGGAGCTGCCGGCGAAGGAAGCCTGTGAGAAGCATGGCGTAAAGAGTCAGGCAGACAGGGAAGCCCTCGAGGCCGCCACAGAGGAGATCTACAAGAAGGAGTTCTACGAGGGCGTCATGACCGCTGGCCCCTTCGCTGGGCTCAAGGTGACTGAGTCGAAGGAGAGGACTAGAGAGTTCCTCTTCGAGAAGGGCCTGGGCTTCAAGTTCTACGAGGTCACTGCGACGAAGAAGCCTGTCTTGAGCAGGGCGGGAGGCAAGGTGGTCGTCGCGGTGCTCCCGGACCAGTGGTTCTTGGACTTCAACGCGCCGGGCTGGAAGGAGCGAGGGAGGAAGCTCCTGGCCCAGATGGAGGTAATCCCGGAGAAGTACAGGAAGCTCTTCGAGGACACCATCGAGTGGCTCGACAAGAGGCCATGCGCGAGGAAGAGGGGGCTCGGAACTAGGCTACCGTTCGACCCTCAATGGATCATCGAGTCGATGAGCGACTCGACCATCTACATGGCCTTCTACACGGTCATCCACAGGATCAGGAAGCTCGGGATACCCGCAGAGAAACTGACGCTCGACTTCTGGGACTACGTATTCTTGGGCAAGGGAGACCCGTCTGAACTGGCCGCCAAGCTCGGAATTCCGGAGGAAGACCTGAGAGGGATCAGAGAGGAGTTCGAGTACTGGTACCCAGTGGACCAGAGGCACACGATGATTGCTCACATCACGAACCACCTCACGTTCTTCATCATGCACCACGCCGCCCTCTTCGACGAGAGGCACTGGCCGAAGAAGATCACGCTCAACGAGCCAGTGATCCGAGAAGGGGCAAAAATGAGCAAGAGCAAGGGCAACGTGATACCGCTGGTAGAGGTGCCCAGGAGGTACTCGGCCGACTGGTTCAGGCTCTACTCCGTGAGCGCCGCGGACCTGCCGACTGTGCTTGACTGGAGAGAGAGGGACGTTCAGACCGTTGGCGGTAGGCTCCGGAAGTTCGTAGAACTCGCAGATCAGGTGATCTCAGCTAAGCCGTCTGAAGAGCGGGACGAGAGTCTGCTGGCCAAGTGGCTAATATCCAGAACTGCTTCGATGCTCAAGCAGGTAGACGAGTACCTGTCCTCTCACAGGTACAGAGACGCAGCGATAAGAGCGTTCTTCGATCAGCTCCGAGACGTCGAGACGTACGTCAGGTACGGAGGCAGGGGCTTCAACCTGCTGAAGGAGGTGTTCATGAAGTGGGTCGTAGCTCTGGAGCCCTTCATACCGCACCTCGCCGAGGAGGTCTGGGCCTCTCTGGGCGGACAGGGCTTCGTGTCGCTAGCCCCGTGGCCCGAGGTCAAGGAGGGAGAGTTCCGGCCTGATCTGGAGGAGGCCTTCAGGGTGGTGGAGAGAACAATAGAGGACGTGAACAAGATACTCAGGACGGTCGGCGAGAAGAAGGAGCGCCTCACGATCTACTTGGCCCCGAAGTGGAAGTATGAGATGCTGGCCGAGCTAGAAGAGAAGCTGAGACCTCCAATAAAGCCTAAGGACGCCTTCAGAGTTGCCTCAGAATACCTCAGGTCCCACGGGAAGGAGGCGGAGCACCTGATCCGACAGTTCGTCGACGCTCAGGGGGTAATGCCCCACTCGACTCCAGAGGCGGAGGAAGCAATGTTCAGAGAGCTCGTCGAGATGGTAAGGGACAGAACGGGCGTCAAAGAGATCATTATAGCCGCGCCCGGAGAGGCGGTCCCAGATCCGCTTGGTAAGGCGAAGGCTGCCCTGCCTGGCAGGCCTGCGCTCTACCTGGAGTGAAATTTAGCGATCCCCCATACTTTTTATATGTTATACGTTATACCGCTATACAGAGGTCTCCCCGGAGTGGTCCCCCTTGTCCACAGCTAGGCCTAGGGACACAAGAGACCATGAGGGTGCAAAGTCTGTCCAGGCAGGTGGACTTCTCGATAGACTCTACAGAATCGAGCAGGAGATTAGAGCGGTAGAGCGGAGACTGGAGATAATTGAGAAGCTCCTTGAGGGAGATCCAGAGGCCCGGGCCATCGTCCTACTCTTCATGAAAATCGTTGGGTTTCACCGAGCGAGCGTCGACAAGATAGCAGCGGCCATAGAAGCCCAGAGGCTTCTAACCCAAGCCGGGATTGTGGACGACATAGCTAGGGACATCTTCGAGGTTCTCGCGGTTCACGGACCAATGAACGTGTCTGAACTCACGAGAGAACTCAGAAAAATAAGGGGGAGTGCGTCGAGGAGGATAGTCTCCCAGCGACTCAAGATGCTAGAGGAGCTGGGTGTGGTTAGGCTGGTGAGCGGCGGGAAGGGGAAGAGGTATGAGATCGTTGAGCCTGGTGATCACGAGTGATCAAGAAGGATATAGAGAAGATCCCATCCCTAGGGGTCGGGTGGTATGAGTGGTTGAGGACTGGGAAGAAGAGGAGCGCGACGTTGAGGAACTGAGGGAAGTCTTATCTGCCGTATCTGAGTTCCTCGACAAGCTGCCTGAGCTGATCAAGAAGGTGATCGACGCCCTCTACTCGAAGGACTTTGGGGAGAAGATGGGGGAGAGCGTGGCGACCTTCTACAAGAAGCTGAAGGAAGCCGGAATGCCAGAAGACATGGTGAATCAGATGACGAGAGAGTTCTTCGAGAGGAGCATGATCCTAGATAGAGTGATCAAGGAGATCGCCGGAGCCATCAAGAGAGAGATATCGGGGGAGGGCGAGGAGGTAGAAGAGGAGTAGTAGAGATGGTAAGCTCCTCCCAAGTCCACGCTGCAGGTAGAGTCATGCTGCTAGTGGCCAAGCTGTTGGCAGATGCGGCCATATACGTGCCTCTGACCATCGTCACGGCTTCGTTCAGGTACAGGAGGATGGTGTCAGCGTTTTCCAAGGCGGCCAGGAGGGGAGGTCTGCCAAAAGATCTCGTGGAAGAGCTGAGGCGCGACTTGGAGAAGAGGTCTGCTCCGCTAAATTTAGTTCGCTCCGTTCTTCCAAGCCTCCGACTCCTCGGTGATCGTTATTACAAATGGTCCCCATAAAATCTCGGTGCCGCACATGAGCGCGGCTGTCAGGGAGTGGGGGCCCAGGCAGCGCAACCCAGTCATATTGCTGGGGATTCCAGGGCCAGGCCTTGTGGGCGTTATAGCTGTCGACTATCTGATCGAGAAGAAGGACCTAGCTGAGGCCGGAACTATCGAGATACCGGCTCTGCCTCCAATTGCCGTAGTCAAAGAGGGGATCGTCGTCTCACCCCTCAGGCTGTACGCCGGAGATGGGATCTACGTCATCAAGTCTGACGTGCCTCTTCTACCCTCGGCCTTCGCGGCCCTAGTGGAGGGAGTAATGAACTGGGCCATAGAGAAACGGCCCAAGATGGCCATCTTCCTGGGCGGAGTGCCAGACGACCAGCGGATGGAGGTTGAGCGTCCCGAGGTCTACGTAATCTTCAACAACCAAGACGCCAGCCAGATTGCGGGTGACATCAAGGCCAGCAAGCTCAGCGACGGCCTCCTGTCTGGATACCCCGTGATGTTCCTCTGGGCCGCGAGGAGAAGGGGCATCCCTGCCATGGTGCTGATGGCTCAGTCCTACCTGAAGTACCCAGACCCCGGCGCTTCCGCCGAGGCGCTCCGGGCCCTCTTCCCTCTGATTGGAGAGTTGGACTTGGGAGAGCTTGAGGCTAAGTCGGAAGCGATAAGACTGAAGCTGAAGGATCTGATGGAGCAGACCAGCCAGGTGATGGCGCAAGGAGCCGAGGAGATGAGGGCAATCCCTGCCTACATAGCGTGAGGGGGTGGGGGAGATGGGGTGGTACTACAGGGAGGTTAGGTGGTCCGTGTACTCCGTTAGAGGGCCCATTGAGCCGATAGCCGATGTGTCCGTGGAGAGAGACTGCGTCCGGATCGTGATCGACCTGCCAGGGGCTTCTAAAGAGGACGTAGATCTCTTGCTGAGGGAGGATGCGCTCTTCCTCGAGGCCAGGGCTAACGTGGGGGGCGTACCCGTAACTTACAGGAAGCTCATCAGGCTCCCGGTTGAGGTAGACCCCGACGCCGCCAGGGCCACCATGAGGTCGGGCATGCTGGTAGTCGAGGCCCCAGTTAAGAAGCCCAAGTTCAGGAGAGTAGGAGTGGAGTAGACATGAGCGCCCCCGGGGGAGACCTGCCTTTCAGCGTCTTAGCTGAGTATTATGAGAAGTTGGAGGCTACTTCGGGCAGGCTCGACATGATAGCCCTTCTCAGGGATCTGTTCAGGAAGACGCCGCCCGGGGTTATCGACAAGGTGGCGTACCTGACCCTGGGCAGGGTGGCCCCCGAGTTCATAGATCTGGAACTCGGCATTGGGGAGAAGCTCGCTCTGAAGGCCATCGCCATGGCCTGCGGGATAGGAGAAGACAATGTGGAGGCCAAGTACAAGGAACTCGGCGACATGGGGCTCGTCGCCGAGTGGGCCATCAAGAACAAGAGCGTGTTAGCGTTCTTGAAGGAAGAGCTCACCGTTGGGAGGGTCTTCAACGCTCTGGTCAAGATAGCCAAGACATCCGGTCCCAGTTCTCAGGACATCAAGCTCAGGACTTTAGCTGGCCTCCTGGCGGACGCAGAGCCTGTGGAGGCCAAGTATATCATGAGAATAGTCACCGAGAAGCTCAGGCTGGGCGTCAGAGACATGACTATACTAGACGCCCTGGCCGAGGCCTTCTTGGGAGGAAGGCATAGGCGGGACATCTTGGAGAAGAAGTACAACACCTACCCCGACATCGGCAGGATAGCCAAGGCTCTGGCAGAGAAGGGGGAGGAGGGGCTAGAGGAGATCGGCGTCACGCTGGGCATACCGATAAGGCCGATGCTGGCCCAGAGGCTCAGGGAGGCTAACGAGATACTCGAGAAGATGGGCAAGAGGTTCCTTGCAGAGATGAAGTACGACGGCGAGAGGATGCAGATCCACATCTGGCCAGACGGGAAGGTGGAGATATTCTCCAGGAGGCTGGAGAACATAACTCACCCCTACCCCGACGTGATCGAGGGAGTGAAGGCCGCCTTCAAGGGCGAGAGCGCGATCCTCGACGGCGAGGGCGTAGCCTTCAACCCGGACACGGGAGAACTCTACCCGTTCCAAGAGCTGATGCACAGGAGGAGGAAGTACGGCATAGAGGAGATGATGGAGAGGTATCCCGTCGTGCTGTTCCTGTTCGACGTACTGTACCTCAACGGGGAGGAGCTCATCGACAAGCCGCTAGAGGAGAGGAGGAAGATACTGGAGGAGGTCATAGAGGAGAGTGACAGGATCAAGATTGCCGAGGGGTGGATACGAGACTGGACCGCCGACGAGCTGGAGCGGAAGCTAGAGCTGGCCGTGGAGAGGGGGACAGAGGGGCTCATGGTGAAAGACCTGAGGTCGAGATACCAGGCGGGCGTCAGGGGATGGAGCTGGGTGAAGTTCAAGCGAAGCTACGTCAGCAAGATGGTTGAGCCCGTCGATCTGGTGGCCGTGGGAGCCTTCTGGGGCAGGGGCAAGCGCGCCGGAACCTACGGGGCCCTGCTGCTGGCCGCCTATGATCCCGAGACCGACGCATTCAAGACAGTCTGCAAGATGGGGACCGGCTTCACCGATGAGCAGCTGGCTCAGCTCCCGGAGATCTTCAAGGACTACGTGATAGACCACAAGCACCCGAGCGTCATTAGCAACATCGAGCCTGACGTCTGGTTCATCCCCGCCAAGGTTCTGGAAGTCATCGGAGATGAGATCACTCTCAGCCCCGTGCACACA
>DRBY01000136.1 GCA_011042755.1 Thermoproteota archaeon
CCAGGATCTCCGTGCACGCTCATCCTGCCAACGAGAGATGTCGTGGTGGTGATCGACCCCGGCTACCCACGAGAGCGAGCTAAGCAGATCCTAGAAGCGATTTCTGGCATGTTGGAGGGCGCTCGAGAGGCGGCCATCCTGCTCACGCACTCCCACTCCGACCACGTCGCGGCTGTGAGCGACCTGGCGTGCGCGGCGAGCTCTAAGGTTCTCGCGTCGAGGGTAGAAGCGTGCGCGGCAGAGCATCCAGGACTGAGGGGGTCTCTCACGTTCGGAGGCAGGCCTCCAGAAGGCTTCATCCACTCCCTAGAGGCGGTGCCAGCGCCAGTGGACGAGGCCTTCTCTCCCCCGGCTGAGCTGTACGGGCTAGAGGCCATCCCGACGGAGGGTCATAGCTTTGGTCACGTGAGCTTCCTGACGGACCGGGGCATCCTCTACGCAGGCGACTGCGTCTTCGGGGAGAGGCTGCTCCGCTCGGTCGTAGTTCCCTACCACGCCGATTACGCGTCGGCGTTGAACACACTCGATCGCCTCTCGGGTATGATGGACTCTCTCGAGAAGGTAGTGCCCTCTCACGGCCCCGTGGTCTCTGGAGGCAGGGCGAAGAGGCTCGTTGAGGCAAATTTGGATGCGCTGGAAGCTCTGCCGAGGAGGGCTGCCGAGGCGACTCGAGGAAGACCGATGCCCGTGGAGCAGATTGCCGCCAGAATTCTGCTGGGCGGTGGAGCGCGGCTCTCTCCGTCCTCTATTACTCTCGCTTGCGTCACGCTGAGATCCATGCTGGGGCACTTGATGGAACTCGGGAGAGCGGAGGTCAGGGCTAGCGAGGCGGGCGTGCTGTGGAGGTTAGAGGTTTGAGCTAGGAGCTAGGGAAATCTCGCGGACTTGTAACTTAGCACATTCACGTTATATACTATTCTTACATGCTGAAATTTTCAGACTCGGAATGGTGAACTGGGGACGAGCCTATGTTACGGCTGCCAGAGTGGCCTTCTTGGTAATCAGCTGGGCTTTGCTAGGCTTCCTCGTGGGGTTCTTGCTAGCCGATCCACTGGCTAGCCTCTTAGAGCCGTTCATTCCGTTCCCGCTGATTCAGCCTCCCGAAGTTCGGGCCGTGGCTGAGTGGATGTTTAGGCCCGTTCTGCTGATATCATTTGTGTTCCTCTTCGCGTTAGTCGGAGGACTTGGGGCCCTCGTGAAGCTGACCGTCGACCTCTCCGAGAGCATTCTAAAGGAGGAGGAAGAGAGGCTCGTGGTAGAAGTTCTCGCTCTCAGCAGGAGCGTCAGGCGCTTGGAGGAGGAAGTCTATAGGATAAGGGTTGGGGGAGGAGAGGCGCGAGGGCTCATCCCGCCAGGTCAGCCTCCTCAGGAGGAGTCAGGTAGACCCGTGGTGAGATCTGACGAAGAATCCCAGGAACTCTAGAACGTCGGCAACGTCCTCCGTGTAATCACCTAGGGTCATCGCGACGTGATTGCCAACTGGCCTCCGCAGGAGTTCTGGGGCCAACGGGCCTATCTTAACCCTGATCTGAGTTCTGCACATGGTTTCTCTGCCTAGGGAGGACTCCAGCGCTTCACCAGCGATCACGAGGGCCTCTCTGCTCCTGGGGTCCAGCCTGGCGAGAGTCACCGGACTCCCCTCCGGGATGAAAGCGTCGATCCCCACGCTCAGGCCAGACTCAAAGTGCGTCGTCAGCCTGTAGGACTCGGCCATCCTCAGCGGGAACGTGCAGTGGGAGAGCAGCACCCAGTCTGGACCCACGTCCGTCGTGTTCGCCATCCAAGCTGGCCTCCCAGAGACCGCAGAGAGTGCGGCCATCGATAGCAGTGAGGGTACGTCCCCCTCGCATCCGATCACCATGTCCGGTCGGTTGAGGATCGACAGAGCGAGACAAGCCGTCACGCCTGAGGGCAGGAGGTCAAAGCATCTAATCGTAGCTCCCCACCATCCCCTCTCGGTTGCTAGCTTTAGCAGGGCTTCCTTCAGATGCAGAGCTTCAACTACGTCCTCCTTTGATACAGTGCTGTCACTGGCTTCTCGAATTACCTTGTCGGCTTCATCCAAGTTGAGTTGAGATTCCCCAACGCGTCTGAGGAGCTCTGAGAGTGGAACCACTTCTAGGGAGGCGCCTCTATCCCTGAGCGGGCCAAGCTCTGGAGGGCTGGCCACCAGCCAGCTCGAGGGCCCTCCTATGATACCGAATTTGGCCCTAGACAGCTTCTGGACGGCCCACGACGCTCTAGAGGCTTCGATAACCTCGCGCCAGGCGACATCTTTCCAGCTGACGGACTTGACGACGCGAACGTAGACTCCCCTCTGCCTCAGGGCCCTGGCTGCCTCTAGCGATGCCGCAAGCGAGTTCGCCAGCGGGGTGGCAACCAGAGCTAGTCCTCCCCTCCATCCCGATGCTACGTGCAGCGTAGTCGATTCAGTTCCTCCCGTGATCACCAGGATGGCCAGGAGGTTGTCTCCTCTTGGCCCCTCTTGAGGGGGCTCCGTGAAGACTCCCTCAAAAGACGTCTTCAGCCCAGCAGTCTCGGCTGACTTCAGCGCAGAGGAAACTGCCTCTTCTACGAAAGATCTAACATCTGGCCCTATGGGAGACGCGACGGCAGCCACCCTGAGATCCTCGCGGTCAGTCATCTGGCACACTGGTGAGGGCAAGGTTTTAACGTCATCCAGAAAGCTGCTTGATTGATCATGGCCTTCGACACATATGAGAAACCTATTGACAGGCACGAGCTGTTCGAGAAGACTAGAGAGAGGTACAGAACCCTGCTGGCTCAGATAGGCGTAGCGATAACCACTACTCTCTGGTTTAGCTACCTGATGTACGTGATAATCGGGTGGGTCGGCGAGCCAGAGTCTGTGCCCCCCCTCGAGGATGTCAAGGGGCTGCTGTGGAAGAGCTTCGCGGCTTGGGCGGCAGCTACCGTGGCTATCTACCCTATATTCTCCAAGATAGGGACTATTCTTGGAGACAGGGCCGTTATCAGGAGGATTGAGGAGAGGAGGAGGCGAATGGTGGAGCAGCAGCTCTTCCTCGAGATGATGAAGGCCGACAGGAATGCCAACGTGAGGACGGAGGGAGGGATCTTCTACATCGAGGGGCTCACGCCCTGGGGTGAGACGGTCTCCGAGCAGATAGCCGATCTGCGCGGGCTCCTCGACGAGTTCTTCGAGAGGTTCCGGATCCTCAAGTCTGAGGTCGTCAGCGTCACCATAAGGGCTCCCGACCGCGAGATCGGGACTATATTCGAAGAGTGGGCTAGGAAGTACTTCAGCGAGGCCAGACCGATCATCAGAGTGGTCGTCGAGAGGCCTGGCCTGATGGCCCCACCGCGCAGGGGAGTCAAGATAGACTTGGTCATCGCCTAGACGAGCTCGAGGGCGACGGCCAACTCATCAACTATCCGGAGGAGCTTCTCCTTGTCCCCCCTCTTCAGAGCGTCGATTATCTCCATTCCCTGAACCTGAATGCCCAGCTCTCTCAGCCTCTTGGTGGCCATGCGCAGGATCATGTAAGCCATGGTCTCGCCGCCGACCGCCTCGACCAACGCCTTGTAGAACTTCTTGGGGTTCCTGTAGAAGGCTTGCCTCCAGTCTCCCTTGATTTTCCCAGCTATGAGATGCGCCAGTATGTCGAAGGTAGCCCTGCCGCCCATTATGAAGCCGGCGGCGAGCAGCTCCTCTACCGCTCTCCCCCTCGCCTCTTCCAGATCGTCCGCCAAGTGCCGTCCCCTTGGACGCAGAGTTGCCTAGGCGCATGGGGTTCATTTTACGTTAAAAGACTCACACCTCATCTGGGTGGTCTGCTGCTATTCCTCAGATTCCTCCCTCAACTTCTCCATAAGCTCCGCTTCGAGCTCGTCCAATTGGGCCGCCATCTCTGATATTCGAGCTAAGAGGGCTGCCTTCTCCTCAGACCTCTCGCGGTGGATCCTGTAGATAGCAACCGTGGACGTCACGGCGATAGCCGCAACGACGAGGTAGAGCCCCCTCCACCTGCTGGCTCCCTCTTCTGGCGGGGAGGGCGCTTGAGTGGGGAGAAGTTCCTCCTCCACGCCCACTGGTATGCCTACTGACAGCGTTGGCAGGGCGAGCTTGATCACGACCCTCGAGTTCGTCTCAAGCTCCTGGCCGATGGACGCGTCTAGGAGCGCATCTTGCTCGGGAATCTTAGAGACCAGAAGCCTGATCGGGATTCCTCCTATCGAGAGGTTGACCTTCCCGTCGGTTACATTAGCGTCGACGCGAAGGTAGATTGCGCAAGAGTCCGGGAGGTACAGCACGCCAACGCCTGTCAGGTCGTTTAGCTCATGCTCCCTCCAAGAGCCCTCTTCCTCGAGTAGGATCGTGGGAGGATCCTGCGAGCAGGAGAGAGGTACGATCGCTCCGAGAACCCTCGCCCCCTCAGCCTCCGTGAGAGAGAGTGACTCTATCGCCCACCCGCCGTCTAATTCGAGGAGTTCGGGCTTGGCGGTCAGCAGGGCATGCTCACCCGCGTCTATCTCACACACTCCCGTGAGGGGCTCACGATAGGAGGCAAGCTCTGCTCTCAACATCGCCCTGTTGAGCTCGCTCTCCGCCTCCGCTATGCGACTCTCGAGTTCCTCTAGGCCAGATTGGGCCGCCTCGATCCCGCTCCTAGCCGCGTACTCAGCCATGGCCAGGGCTTCGCCTAGGCCCTCAAGTTCCTTGGCTGCCTCGCGCGCCTGCTCCGCCGCCACCTCGCCCGAGGCGCTCGCGTTCTCCATGGCGTAGGCCAGGCCGTAGAGCATGTTGGCGGCCATCTGCCCCTTGGCGATGGCTGAGGTCAGTTGAGACCTGACCCTCTCTATGACTGGCGAGTACCCCCCTGGAGGCGGTACGCCAGGAGGCGTCAGGTTGAGGGATATCCCCAGCTCCTCCAGCAGCTCGCTGAGCACGTCGGTCAGGTTCTCATATGACTCATAGAACTCTTCCAGGGAGTTCTCTATGGAGTCTAGAAATGCCAGGGCTTCTTGAGCCCCGGATACGGTAGACTCCACCTCCTTGGCAGCCTTTTCAGCCGTCTCTGCAGCCTCCGAGGCGGATTCAGAGGCGGTCTCAAGCGCCGAGGCAAGCCCTAAGAGGCCCTCGCTAGCCTCAAGCGCCTTGGCCCTCCCCTCCCCCAGCCAGTTGGCCATGGTCTCCATGCCGCTCAGGGCCTCAGAGAGGGAGTCGTTCATCTCTCTCAGCGCCTCGAGAGCGTCTTGATAGCTCTCCACGGCATCTCTCAGCTGCTTTGCAATTGATCCGGTGTCTAAGCTCGCCTGTACAGTCACCGAGGGGAGCTCCACGAAGCCTTCTGGAGCCGTGGCCCTCACCCTGGCGGAGAGGCTAATGGTGACGGGCTCATCCCAGAGCACTCCCATCCACGACAACCTCCAGTCGTTCGTAGTCGGCAGGGTCGTGGAGGGCTCTGGAGAGCCCGTGGGCTCAGAGAAGTGGGACTTGGGTAGGCTCACCTTCAGGTTGTAGACTAGAGGCGGTCTGCCCTCGCCAACGCTGGTCCTGAC
>DRBY01000051.1 GCA_011042755.1 Thermoproteota archaeon
CTGGCCCCCACCACAACCCTCTCCCTAGCGTCTGAGGCCAGTTCTAGCGACCTCTCCAAGGTCTTATTGGGGATCGTAGATCCGGTGGCAATTAGAATGGTGCACTTGGGCAAAATCACCTCAACAGCCCAGTCGGGCAGCAGTCCGTGGCCAAGCTTCTGCGGCCTCTCGAGAACCCAGAGCTTCGCAACAGATTTCTTGATGACGTCAAGATACCGGTCTGGGAATCTGCCAAGCACGCAAACTCTGTCTTCGCGGCTGAGATTCAAGAATTCCAGCGGATCTCCCTCTGTGGCTTCCTCTGGTAGCTCCACTCCAGCGTTCAAAGTCGCGACGCCTATCGATGACTCTATGCCCGTTGGAGCGAGCGCGAGCTTAGCCAGCTCCAGAGCCGGCGAACCCCTCGCTTTGCCAGGAGGTGGGGATCTGAATTTATCCCTACCCTCCACCACGGTGTAGCAGACACCCAAGGAGAGACCGTTGAGCACGACTCCGGTGTATGGCACGCTAACCGCTAAGTCAGAGACCGTGCTCTCCGCCAGTCTATCCTTCAGCAGTCGGATGACTTCTGACAGAAGACGCACACGCGGGGGCAGGGAGGGATCTCTAATAAGACCCTCGCGATGTCTCGAGTTGCGAGAACCAACTTTTTACGACCCTGCTTCGCGGGCAGATGAAGGCAATGTCACACGTCTGGAGAGGATTTCGGAGGCTCACAAAGGTCGATGACGCTCGAAGAAAATTCATTGGAGCCCTGAGCCTCAAGCCAACGGAGCCAGAGGTTGTGGGGATAGACGAGGCTCTAGGCAGGGTGCTGGCAGTCGACGTGATCGCCCCTCAGGACGTCCCTCCCAAGCCGAGGGCCGCCATGGACGGGTACGCGGTAAGGTCGAGAGACACGCTTGGGGCCTCCTGGGACTCTCCAGTCACGCTCAAGCTCGTTGGCGAGGTCCCAGCTGGTAAGGTAACGGGGCTTAAGATCGGGAAGATGGAGGCAGCTCGCATTTTCACTGGAGCCTACCTCCCGGACGGAGCAGACGCCGTGATACCCGTCGAAGAAGCAGAGGAGGTGGCAGGATCCGTAGAGATCTACACACAGGTACCCGCTTGGAAAAACGTCGCGAGACCCGGAGAAGATGTTGAGAAAGGCGCGGTCGTGCTGAGGGCCGGCACTCCGCTCGGACCTTACGAATTGGGCATCCTGGCCGAGCTCAACTTGCCCAGCGTGAAAGTCAGGCGTAGGCCGATAGTCGCGGTGATGTGCACAGGCGACGAGATAGTCGAAGTGGGCGAGGAAGTGCCGCCAGGCAAGGTGCCCAACTCGCTCAGACACCTAGTAGGCGCCATGATAAGGCAGGAAGGTGGAGAGCCGCTCTACCTAGGTATCGTGGGCGATGATCCAAGTAGGTTGGCAGAGATAGTCCTAAATCAGGCCAAGAGAGCAGAAGTGATAGTCACCACGGGGGGGACAAGCGTCGGGAAGTTTGACGCGGTTTTTAGGGCTGTTCAGGCCGCTGGTGGCGACATAATAGTTCACGGAGTCGCGGCCATGCCGGGGAGGCCTGCACTCCTAGCCAGACTCCCAGACGGCAGGCCGTGGGTGGGTCTACCAGGTTATCCAGTAGCCGCCGCAATAGACTTCGCGCTATTCGTCTCCCCCTTAATTCGCACGCTGCTCGGACTGAGGTGGGCTCCCTTTACGCCCAAGGTCAGGGCCAGGCTCGCGGCCCCTGTAGCTTCCTCTCCCGGCGTAGCCCACTTTGTCCGCGTCAAGTTGAAAGAGGAAGACGGGGCCCTATTCGCGACGCCCGTGAGAATTAGCGGCGCCGGGATACTGAGTTCCCTCGTAAAGGCAGACGGTCTCGTCGTGGTGCCCGAAGATATTGAGGGATTCCCTGAAGGGGCTGAAGTCGAGGTAGAACTCCTGAGTCCCTACGAGAGGTGGAGAGAATGGACCCCAAGCTTGTCTTAGCCACAATCGGCGGTGTCGGTATAGGCGCGGTCAGCGCCCTCACCGGCACTGGTGGGGGAACCTTGTTGGTTCCCCTGTTCACGCTCGTACTTGGGCTGGACATCAAGACTGCAATAGGAACGAGCCTGATGACCATGCCCCTAACCGCGCTGAGCTCTATAATCGTGTATCGCAAAATAATTGACTACAGGCTCGGGCTGATGCTTGAGCTCACGACGACGCTTGGAGCCTACTTAGGGGCCGAGGCAGTGACGTTCATCCCAACACGCGCTCTGCAAGGGATCTTCGCTGTGGTGCTCGGCTACGTATCTCTCAACATGCTGAGGCGAAAGAAGAGCGATGACGGGGAGTTAGAGAGAGGGTGCGCGAGGCTTCACCTTGCGATGGCCGCCAGCTTCTTCGCTGGCATATTCAGCGGTCTCCTTGGGATAGGAGGGGGAACCATCAAGGTTCCAATCATGGTGCTGATCTGCAATCTGTCCGCAAAGACGGCCGTCGCCACCTCTATGTTCATGATCGCGATTACGTCGTCCGTAGGCGCCCTAACGCACTTTTCCCTGGGGAGGGCAGAGCCCATTCTCGCGATTGCTGCGGGGGCCGGGCTGGTTCTGGGAGCCAGGGTAGGCGCTAAGACCGCCTTAAAGCTCGAGGCCCATAAGGTCAGGAGGGTATTTGCCGTCTTCCTCTTGCTGGTGTCTCTAAGGATGGGCCTAGAGGCCCTGGGTGTGATAAGATGAGGGGCCGCAGGATCTTCAGGAGGCTCAGCTCAGTCGACGAGGTCCGAAGTGAGCTGCGGAGCAGGGTCAAGTCTCTCGGCAGGAAGGTTGAGGTCGTGCCCCTCCAGGCCTCCCTGGGGAGGGTTCTCGCGGAGGACATTCTCTCTAGAGTGGACATACCGAGCTTCGACAGGGCGACGAAGGATGGCTTCGCCATCAGGGCTGAAGATACGTACGGCGCCGATCAGGAGAGGCCCGTGAGACTAAAGGTTGTGGGAACTTGCTCCGCTGGGAACCCCTTCACAGGCGAGGTGAGGCCTGGCGAGGCCGTCGAGATCGCGACGGGAGCGCCGCTCCCCCGAGGCTCCGACGCCGTGGTGATGGTGGAGTACACGCGTAGAGTTGATGACGCCGTAGAAGTGTACCGCGCCGTGGCGCCCGGAGAGAACGTTCAGTCGGCTGGAAGAGACATCAACCTGGGTGAGACGCTCGCTTACGAGGGAGACCTGGTGACTCCAAGGGAGATAGGCCTCCTAGCCGCAGCTGGGATAGAGAGAGTTTCCGTGTACTCTAGGCCTGTTGTAGCGGTAGTTAGCACTGGAGACGAGCTAGTACCCCAAGGTTCAGAGCTAGAGTACGGTCAAATCTACGATATCAACGGTCCAGCACTATGCGCCGCCATTCAGGAAGACGGAGGCAACCCAGTTTACCTCGGCATAGCTAGAGATGATGAGAGCGAGATCTTAGAACTAGCAAGCCAGGGCCTAGAGCGTGCCGACCTGCTGATCCTCTCGGGAAGCACCAGCGCGGGCGCGGGAGACGTGATGTATAGGGTCCTCGATAAGCTTGGAGAACCTGGCGTTTTCGTCCACGGGGTGGCCATGCACCCCGGCAAGCCTACTGTGATAGCCCAGATTGGAAACAAGCTTGCTTTCGGTCTGCCGGGCAATCCAACGAGCGCTCTCATTGCCTATCGAATCTTCGTAAGTCCCGTTGTGAGGTATCTAGCTGGCTTAGATCCTCACCCACCCTCCGCCCTCGTGAATGCGCTCTTGGCCGAGAGAATGAGGGCAGAAAGGGGCAGGAGAGACTTTCTCCCAGTTCACTTAGTGAGGGACGCGGCGGGTCGGGTTCTTGCCTTCAGGGTGCCAGGCGGATCTGAAGCCGTCAGCACTTTCGCCAGAGCAGACGGGATAGTAGAGGTGCCCGAGGAAGTGGAGTACCTAGAAGAGGGGGAGGAGGTCGTCGTCACGCTGCTAGATCCTGAGAGAAGACCTGCTGATCTCTCAATAATCGGCAGCCACTGTCTCGGTCTCGAGGAGATAATCCGACTCTTGAGAAAGAGGCTCTCGGGGCAGAGAATCAAGGTCGTCAACGTAGGATCCACCGGGGGGTTCGTAGCCATACGCAAGGGAGAGGCCGACGTAGCTGGCGTGCACGCTCTAGATCCAGTGAGCGGAGAGTACAACGTACCCTTCATGAAGAAGATGGGGGTCGCAGACGTGGCCATCTTGATAAGAGGTTACTTGAGAGTCCAGGGCTTGATCGTAGCTCCAGGCAATCCAAAGGAGATACGCGGAGTCGAAGATCTGCTCAGAGAAGATGTTAGAATGATCAACCGAAATCCGGGATCCGGAACTCGAATTCTGATGGACTGGCTCACCGAGGAGCTGGCGCGAGAGAAGGGGGTCGATCCAGAGACCCTGAGAGAAAAGATCAGCGGGTACTACAGCGCAGCAAAGTCGCACGCGGCCGTGGCTTCAGCGGTAAAAGCTGGTTTAGCCGACGTGGGGCCTGGTATCGAGACTGCAGCCAAGCTGAGGGGGCTGGACTTCATTCCACTGTGGGAGGAGCACTACGATTTCCTAGTCAGGATCGACAGGTTTGAGAAGAGTTCCGTTCAGGCCTTTTTAAGGATCCTCAAGTCTAACGAGTTTAGAAAGGTTCTCGAAGAGCTGCCCGGCCTGAAGCCAGCGCTAGATATGGGTGAGGTAATCTACCACCCTCCTCCGTGACTGCGAGCATGGCGATACCCTCTGGCGACCCAGACCGTGTGCTCCACCTCTGGGAGTATGAGCTTCTCTAAAGCCAGTCGGACGGCGTCTGGGGAGCCCGGAATGCAGAAGACCACGACCCCCCCTACTGCCCCCGCGGTCGCCCTGCTGAGGATGGCGGCTGGGCCGATCTGATCGTAGCTCAGGAACCTGAAGAGCTCCCCGAACCCCGGCAGCTCCTTTGAGAACAGGGGCCTAACCGCCTCGACCGTTACGTCTTGAGGATGTAGTCCAGAACCGCCTATGAACAAAACGACGTCTACTCGGCTCCTAGCAGACTCTAGGGCCGATCTTATGCGCTCGATGGAGTCTGGAAGGATGTCTCTTACCTTTACTTCGTGACCGGCGGACGATATTAGCCTCACTGCGAGGTCTCCACTCGCGTCCTCTATCTCTTCTCCTTTGCTCCTAGCTTCGTACCTAGATGAGCTAACTACAAACACGGCAAACGACAGACGTGCCCTCGCGGCTCTCCTGTGGCGATCTACAGATCTAGGGTGAGGTTCCTGAGATAGAGAAGTTCCTTGCTCACCTGACACTCAGCCGCTCCCGTGGGCCTGGGCAACCACCAATGGTTAAAAAGGTCAACCATCGCCCCCCTCGGGGGCGACCCTTATGGCCAGGGTAAAGGTCGATCAGGACACTTGCATAGGTTGTGGAGTCTGTTCCTCGCTCTGTCCAGAGATCTTCGAGATGGGGGACGACGGAAAGTCCCACGTCAAAAAGGAAGTCGTTGAAGGAGCCGAC
>DRBY01000090.1 GCA_011042755.1 Thermoproteota archaeon
AGCCATATTGCGCACAGCAACAGAGCTGGGGATTGAGGAACTCTTAGATAAGCCGATCCCTCAACTGTCCGGTGGGCAAAAGCAGATCGTAGCCATTGCGTCTGTATTGGCGATGGGAGCCTCGCACCTAGCCTTAGACGAGCCTACCTCTGAATTAGACCCGGCTAGCGCTTTGATAGTCGCAGATGTCCTCAAAAGGATAAACGAATCTGGAAGAACGGTTATCGTCTCAGAGCAGAGGCTGGACCTCTTTGCCCCCTTAGCTGATAGAGTGATTGCTATATCTGATGGAAGGGTCATAGCCGATGGCAATCCCAGAGAGGTACTCGCCTCTGAAGCTGTACTTCGCGCCGGCGTGCTTCCCCCAAGAGTCATTCAGATTTACCTAGAGATGTCGAGAGCGGGGCTGGCGCGCGGTGAGCCTCCGATTAACGTTGAGGAGTGCGCCGAACTCTTGAAATCCGTTCAAAGAGGTGGTAGCCGTTGATAGAGCTGCGCGACGTGTGGTTCAAGTACGAGGGAACCGAGGACTACGCGCTGAAGGGGATAAGCCTAGAGATAGAAAAAGGGGTCGTCGTGGCTATACTCGGCCCAAACGGCTCTGGGAAGTCCACTCTCCTCAGAACGCTAAACGGGCTGATACCGCACTTCTACTCTGGCGAGATGAAGGGGGCCGTGCTAGTAGACGGCGTCGATACGAGGGATGTTCCTATTTCTGAGTTGGCTAAGAGAGTTGGCTTGGTGTTCCAGAACCCTGAGAGGATGTTCTTCTCTCCAACGCTGTTGGACGAACTCACGTTCGGTCCCATTAACCTAGGCGTTGACCCTGAAGAAGCCAAGGAGCGAGCGGTTGGAGTGGCAAGGCGATTACACCTGGAACACCTGCTCAATAGACCACCGTGGAATCTGAGCGGGGGAGAGATGAAGAGGGCTTCTATTGCGGCTGTGCTTACCATGGAGACGCCTTACGTTGCTCTCGATGAGCCCACTCAGGGACAGGACGTAAAGACAAAAGAGGCCCTAATAGAGATAGTAGATGACCTGCGCAGGGAGGAGCGAACCGTAATCGTAGTGTCGCACGATGTTGAGTGGTTAGTAGATGTGTCACCGGATTCCGTAATCTTACTAGATGATGGTAGGATTGTGGCTGTTGGATCGGGGGAAGAAATCCTAACCGACGTAGAGATCATGAGAAGATGCAGTCTATTTCCGCCTATCTGCGTTCAGGTGGCCAGAAGGGTGGGCTTACCACCAAAGCTGACTCCGTCTAGTCTTCTATCATGTATCTTGGAGAGGTGAAAGAAGAGTGGGTCTGACCTCAGGGATATTCCCCATAGCCGCTGGAAGGAGCAAGTTAGGTGAGGTTCACCCGGCGATAAAGGTGTTCTGGCTCGTATCTTTCACAGCCCTGCCATTGGTGTCCACTTCCTTGATCCTCCAGCTGTGTGTCCTCGCGGGGGTTCTAGTGACTTCTGTGCTAGGTGGCGTTGGACTGACACCTCTTAGATCCCTCAAGGCATTGGGAATTCCGATAGGGCTCATTTTTGCGTTGAATCTCGTGTTAACTAGAAGCGTCGGGTTCGCTGCCTCTATGGGTGTGCGGCTAATTACGATGGCCTCTGCAGCGTATCTCTTCTTTGCGGTAACTGATCCAATGGAGATAGCAGATCTCCTTACTATGATTAAGACCCCACCAGGAGTCGCCTTAGCTGCTATGGTCGCATTCAGATTTATCCCAGTGATGATAGACGATCTCAAGGGCATAATGGCCGCTCAGAGAAGTAGAGGCTATCGATCAGATGTTGGGGGAGTACTAGAGAGGATCAGGAGGCTGAGCCCTATTCTAATTCCAGCGCTAGTCTTAGTGGTCAGAAGAAGCCAGAGTGTAGCAGAGGCTGTAGAGTCTAGAGGTTTTGGATCCGGCAAAAGAACGCTATACCCCGACTATCGAATGACGAGATCTAGCTACCTCTTGCTTCTCTGGAGTATCCTCCCGTGGGCGGCGGTGCTATTGATCTGACCCTCTCTCAGACCACCAATTCAACTCTGACATCTCTGCGAACTCGTGGTCAGTTGATAACACCTAGAGTAGAAGAAGGTTTATTTCCAGTCCGGCTCTTAAATTGGTGCAGATGATGGAGTGGAAGTGGTGGGGAGTGGGTGTTACGAGGGAAGACCTCCTTCTCAGATTCCCTTCGCGCAGAAAGTCTCAGATAATTCTTCTAATATTCACCCTAGCCATATATGAACCAGCTTAATTAGTCCGCCATTTCGACTCCATCACGGAGTTGAACTCCTCTTGCAAATTCAAATTCGTGGGGGTGGGGATCTCTGGCAGGCAGATACGTAAGATTAGGTGCTCAGTACACCTATCACGGTTCAAGAATAATCGTTGATAGGCGTGTCCTCTCTGACGCTTACATCCCAGATTACTTACCTGGTCGGGAGGATCAGATTCGCCGATTTGAGGAGCACCTAGAGCCCCTTCTGTTCAATGAGCCCCCGTCTCACCTCGCCTTCACCGGGAGCGCTGGAACCGGAAAGACGGCGGTAGCCAAGCACGTACTTCGCCAGAAGACCGCTGAGTTAGCAGGTGCCCCAGTAAGGTTCATCTACATCAACTGCTCCCAAGCAAACACATCGTATAGGGTAATGTACCAGCTGAACAGGGCTTTTGGGATCCTGATTCCCCCGAGTGGGTATCCGTATGATGTTCTTGAGGACAACTTCGTTAAGGCGTTCCTGGAGGCGAATATCCGCCTGTTCTTAGTCCTAGACGAAGTGGACCTCTTGGTCAGAAGGGACGGAGGACGGCTCCTCTATACCCTGACCAGAATGAACTACAACCTAGACCTCAAGAAGAACTCAGTCACGGTCTTGGGGATAGCAAACACGCTAAACTTTCTCGACCGCCTTGATGAAAGGGTTCTCAGCTCCTACAACCCAGATCGGATCTACTTCCCACACTACGGAGCCGAGGAGCTTTACAACATACTTCTCCAGAGAGCTAGGCTTGGACTGCGACCGGGTTCTTGGGAGGACGGGGCCCTCAGGAGGATAGCGGCGAAGGTCGCTAGGGAGAGTGGTGATGCTAGGAGGGCCATAGATCTGCTCAGGATGGCAGCCACGCTCGCCGATAGGGAGGGCCCAGACGCAATTCTCACAGAGGAGCATGTCGAGATGGCCGAGAAACAGGTCGACGAGGGGGAGATACAGGTCGCCATAAGGACGCTCCCGTTCCACCACAGGCTGGTTCTGAGGGCCGCCGTCGAGTTACTTCTTCAAGGAGATCCGCGTCCAGGGACTGGCAAGATCTACAGACTCTACCAGAAGCTGGCAAAGAGATACGTGGTGAGCCCCCTCACCATGAGGCGGGTTAGCGCTATATTGAGGGAGCTCGAGTCCCAGGGAATAGTAGAGATAGAGATGAGCTATGGGGGCGCCAGGGGCAACACCAAGGTTATCAAATCTACGGCCCTACCACCGGAGAGGCTCAAAGAAATCTTGGCAAGTGTTGCAATGATCTAAGATGCCTCCTCAATGAGGTTCAGTGGGCGAACGCTCAGGTCATGCAATGAGACTATTGGGTATATCCCGGGCGTGGCTGCTATCCCCATTTTCTTTATGTAAGGCGTTTCTGCTTGGAATGTCCCCGAGTTGATCAGCCGCACGTTCTTGTAGGCTCCAACGCCAAATACGTGGACGTGGCCCATGTGGACTACCTCCGGAACCTCTTCTATCACGAGCCAGTCCTTGGGCTCAGGCGCGATCGGGTGCTCTCCGTAAACTGGGGCCAGGTGTCTAGCCATCACCAGGTGCGTCATTGCTCTGACAACTGTTCGTCCTGTTGGGGGCTGGAGGCCCGGAACGTACTTGAAGATCGTGTTGAGGCTTCTCCCGTGATAGAGGAGGAACCTGACCCCCTCTATGTTTACGACGGAGGGATTTCCCCCTACCCAGAAGTGGTCGAGCACTTGAGTGAGAGGCTTTAGAAACTTCTCGGGGACGGGGGGCTGCGGCTCTGCTTGCCTAACCGGCTCGTGGTTGCCAGGAATGTACACGATGCGGAGATCTTTTGGGAGCATGGAGAGCAGGCGAGCCGCCTCCTCGTACTGCTGGTAGATATCCCTTATCAGGAGTTCGTCCTCCTGGCCGGGGTATATCCCCACCCCATCGACTAGGTCGCCGCATATCAGGAGATACTTGACGTCCCTCGCCTCTTCACTACGCAGCCACTGAGCAAATTTCTTCCATAAATCCTCAATGAAGTAGCTACTTCCTACATGTACATCGGATATCAGAACCACCTTTGCCCTAGAGTTGGACCTATTTGGAGTGAAGTTTCGAGGGACATCAGGCTGAAAGATGCCGTCCGCCCTCAGACTTCCCCTTCTATCTACAATCTCACCGGATATGGCCACCATTTCATCTAGCAAGACGTTCTCAGCTTGTCTGTAGAGGTCTCCTGCCTCTCTTGGAATGTAGATCCTCACAGAGTCATTTAGGTCCTCAAGCACTATCACAAACCCTCTACGAGTGGAATTCTTCTCAGCCACCAGACCCGCGACCACCACATGAGCTCCTCGCTCTCCCTTCAACCTAAGCTGAGAGGGCGTTAGAATCCCATTTGGGAACTTCTTCTTCATCAGCTCAAAGAGCCTGAGGAATCTGTCTTGGAAATACTCGACGAACTCGTCTGGGGTTCCCTTCCTGATGGCGATCTTTGGAGAGACTTCAATCACGACCGATCGATCGGACTCTTTGGGCTTTGATGTAACGAACTCAACGGACTGCATTTGTGCAGGGCGTGCTTCAGTCGCTCTGAGTCTCTCCCTCTGCTCTAAGAGTTCCTTTAGGACTCTCTCATCTATTACGGGAGGCAGATCTCCCCTCGTCTGAAGTAGCTCTGCCAGGGTACGAGCATCTCTCAGGCGCAGCGCCAGTCTCAGAGCTCCGGGAGTCATGTGGTACCCCATCGAGGCGAGCTTCCGCACGAAATCTCTAATCTTCGCCTCTTCTACCTCTTCCGGGTTCAAAGGCGTCCCTATGTGAGATCCCCGCAAGCGCACCATACCTCCACTAACATGTCAAAAAGCTCTTCGAGGCCCGTGCCATCTCTGGCAGAGACGAGAGCAACCCGAGTTGGCGTCCCGAAGGATCGAACGGCCTGAATCAGGTCGATTAAGGCGTCTGTGGCAACCCCGCCTTCCTTAACCTTCACAGCCTCGAGTTCTCCCCTCATGACTGAGGTCCACAGCTCTCGGAGCCCCTCATCCCTTGCTTGATCGGCTTTGTTCAGGGCTGGCACGACTCCAACGTCCAGCTTTAACTCGACGACCTTGGCGAGCAGGGCAGCCGTCAATGCATCTTCGAGGCTGTAATCAGCGACTACCTCACCCAGAAATATCGCAGATGTTCTGAACCGACTTGCTACGCTAGAGACAATCGCTCTCCCAGCAGACCTCAG
>DRBY01000008.1 GCA_011042755.1 Thermoproteota archaeon
AGTGAAGCCGTTCCTAGGGCTCACGGTAGAGGACGCGGTCAGGGTCGGAGCCTACAACAGGCTGACCGATGAAGCGGAGGTCGAGAGAAGAGTCAACGAGATACTGGAGTTCATTGGGCTGGATAAGCTAAGAGACAGGCTGTGTAGAGATCTGAACATAGTCCAGATTAAGCAGACGGCCCTCGCCAGGGCTTTAGCGACGGGTCCCAAGCTCCTGCTCCTAGACGAGGCGGCAGCAGGACTCAACCCTAGAGAGGTCGATGAGTTGATAGAGCTGCTGAAGAGGGTGAACAAGGAGATGGAAGTAACCCTGTGGGTCGTCGAGCACGTCATGAGGTTCGTCATGGGGCTCTCCGAGAGAATCGTGGTTCTGCACTACGGCGAGAAGATCGCCGAGGGAACCCCCGAGGAAGTGGCGCACGACCCCAAGGTGATAGAAGCCTACCTGGGAGCGGAGGTGGCAATATGAGAGTGCTGACCGTGGAAGGGCTCAACGTGGCCTACGGGAAGGTCCAAGTCCTCTGGGACGTGTCGTTCCACGTCGACCAGGGAGAGAGCGTCTGCATAATAGGCCCGAACGGGGCGGGGAAGACCACCACTCTCCTGACCGTGGCCGGAATACTGAAGCCCCTCTCGGGCAAGATCACGTTCGACGGCGAGGACGTCACTGGCCTCCCTGCGTGGGAGCTGGCAGAGAGGGGGATAGCTCTGGTCCCAGAGGGGAGGAGGATATTCCCCAACCTGACGGTTCTGGAGAACCTCTTGGCTGGCGCCTACATGAAGAGGTGCAGGGACACTCTCGGGGAGAACTTGGAGATGGTGTTTGACCTCTTCCCGAGGCTGAAGGAGAGGAAGAACCAGATGGCCAGGACGCTGAGCGGTGGAGAAGCCCAGATGCTGGCCATAGCCAGGGCCCTGATAACCAACCCGAAGCTGCTGATGCTCGACGAGCCCTCAATGGGTCTCGCCCCCATACTGGTCGCAAAGGTCTTCGAATCGATTCAGAAGCTGCGAGAGAGGGGCGTCACCATCTTGCTGGTAGAGCAGCACGTTCCTGTTGCACTGAAGGTGAGCGACAGGGCTTACGTCTTGGAGAACGGAAAGATCGTGCTGAGCGGAACCTCTGAGGAAGTGGCCAAGAACGAGAAGATCAGGGCACACTACCTTGGCCTATAAGGAAAACCAGCGCGGGGAGGCTGACGACGAGGGCGTTAGAAGCTAGATTGCTGGGTTATGAGATACTCGACCCCGCAGGACAGCCCTGCCTTTTTTCTACTCACTCCCATCAACCAAAATTCTAACGTGCTTAATGGGGAGCTTCACGTAGATCTCGTCTCCTTCTCTGAGGCCCAGCGTCTCCATCTCGCCCTCGAGGACCATTGCAAGTAGCCGAAATCTCCCAAGCGAGATCTCAACCCTGTAGGACGGCCGGGAAGGCTCTATTCTCTCTACCACACCCTTGAACGTGTTGAACCAGGCCCTCTTGCTTCTGTCCCTGCTAAGGACCACCTTGTCTGGGGGGATGGCGACCTTCCTAACGGCGCCTCCATCGTAGGGGACTAGAATTCTCAGATCTCCGCAAAGAGCCTCAGCGAGCCCCTGACTCACGACTCGGTAGCCCTCGCACTCTAGCACGTTCTGCGACCCCAGGAGATTGGCGACCTCTCTCGCCGAGGGGTTGAAGAAGATTTGCTCAAAGGTCCCGACCTGGATCACCCTGCCGCCGATCATCACGGCCACCCTATCCGCCAACTCCTCAGCCTCGGAAGCGTCATGAGTTACGAACAGCGTCGTTATTCCCGTCCTGCTCTGCAGGCTCCTCAGCTCGGATCTCAGCGTCCTCTTGAGTGGGGCGTCGAGATTGCTGAATGGCTCGTCCAAGAGCAGGACCCTCGGCTCTATCACTAAAGCCCTGGCTAGTGCGACCCTCTGCTGCTCTCCGCCGCTCAGCCTCCTCGGATAGCGATCCTTCAGGTGCTCTATGCCCAGCAGGCTAAGCGCCTCCTTCACTCTAGCTCTAACTTCATCTTCCGGCAGCCCTCGGAGCTTGAGGCCGTATGCCACGTTGTCCCAGACCGTCATGTGCGTGAAGAGGGCGAGGCTCTGGGGCACGTACCCTATCCCCCTCTCCCTCGGGGGAATGTCGTCTACTGGGGCTCCGTCGAAGAGCACCGAGCCCTCGTAGCTCACCAGGCCGGCTATCACATTGAGCAGAGTGGTCTTCCCGGCCCCGTTTGGGCCCAGAATAACCATGAGTTCCCCATCTCTGACCTCTAGGTCCACGCCCCTGAGCGCGAAGTTTGAGACGCCTCGCAGCTCGATTGCTGGCACTAGCCCATTACCCCCCACTTCGTCAGCAGAGAGACCTCCAGCCTCTCGAAGATCCAGTGGAACAGGTAATTTGAGGCGGCCAGCACCATGACAACTGCCAGGATCTGATCTACCCTCAGTATGCTCTGAGCCTCCATCGCGAGGAGCCCCAGGCCAGAGGACATGGCAACCATCTCTGTCACGAAGCAGGACCTCCAGGCCATGCCGGCCTCAACCTTCAGGCCCGAGAGTATGTGGGGAAGCGCCTGGGGGAGCAGCACCGTGGTCACTACCTGCAGGTCGTCCGCCCCCAGCGTCTTTGCGACCCTGACCAGATCCTCCCCCGCGCTTCGAGCGCCCGTCAGCGTCGAGTAGACCATGGGAGGGAAGGAGCACATGAAGACCACGGCCACGGGGAGACCCTCCCCCAGGCCAATCCACAGCATGAACAGCGGTATCCAAGCTACCGCTGGGACGGCGTACAGCAGGGCCACCAGCGGGTAGAGCGTGCCGTAGGTCAGCCTGCGGTAGGCGGCAGCGAGCCCCACGGCTATGCCCAGCGTAGAGCCCAGGCTGAACCCCAGCACGACTCTGGCCAGCGTCCGAGCGTAGTGCCTCGGGAGCTCTCCGCTCAGCACCATCTGAACCAGCGCAGCCAAGACTTTTGAAAGGGGAGGGAAGAGCTGAGTCGGAACTATGTTGAGCCTGGCTACGGCCTCCCACGCGCCCAGCGCGGCGAGGATCGAGATCCAGCTCACCACGCCTAGACGCCTCATCAGCCACCCCCTAGGAACGATGTGTCAACCACATCTTCCGCGCGGATGGGCTCCTCCAGGCAGTCGTATCTGATCATGAGATCGATGTACCTCTGTATCTCCGTTAGGTTCAGGTCGGTCGTGTAGTTCAGATGCCCCATGGACTCCTTAGCTTCCTCGTAGCTGATGCCGAGCCTGTTGGCGACTATCTCGGCTGCCAAGTCCGGATCCTCCGAGATGAAGCGAGTGGCCCTCTCAGTCACTTCTACCAGGCTCCTGACTACTTCAGGCTTGTTCTCCAAGAGTTCCTCGCGAACCAGCAGGACGCTGCCGGGCATGTTCGGCCACACGTCCTGACTCCGCGCGAGGACCTTGCAGCCTCCCCGCAAGACCGCCAGCGTGGCGTAGTGCTCTGGCAGCGCAGCCGCGTCTATCTGGCCGGTCATCACCGCGTTGAGGGCGACATGCGGCGCCATCTTCTTGATAGTCACGTTGAGGCCGTACTTCTCCTTGACCAGCATTAAGAGGAGGTAGCAGGGACTGCCCTTGCCCGGGCAGGCCACCAAGCCGCCATTAAGCTCCGACAACTCAGATATCCCAGGCCTCGCGACCACGGCATATCCGTGGAGGTGGGCGCCAGCCACTATCTTGATCGGGACCCCCCTTACGTACGTGAGTAGAGCGGGCCCTAGGCAGGCCCACGCCACCCCGATGTCCCCCCTCGCGAGGGCAGCTGCCAGCTCCAGTCCAGTCCTGAAGGTCTCGAGGTAGGTGATGTTGAGGCCCGCCTCCCCGAACATGCCGGTCTCAAGGGCCACCCAGGCTGCGGCAGCGTGATCGTTGAACTCCACGGCCATCGATATCGGCTGCGCACTCGATCTCTTCCACGGAGAAATTGCTGCTATGATTGTGATGGCAACAAGCGAGGCTGCTAGCACAACAAATAGGATTCTCCTCCTGGAGAGCACGTATGGCGAAAGAGAGGCCCTGCCAATAAACCTGTACGCTGGTAGGCCGAGTACGCCTCTACTCTCGAGTCTGTCTGGGGCGGAGCTGGCTGCGTGGATGATCGACCCTTCGTCTATATTCTTGGTGCCGAGCCCTAATATCCCCCTCGGGGCTGTAACGACACGGTGATTGCGTGAGGAGGTCTCTGGGAGCCCTCGTGTTGTTCTTCCTGGTGATGTCCCTCCTCCCCGCTGAGGCCTCTCCCGACCACGTAGAGCAGGAAGTCTGGGTCGACACTTACATAGAGAAGGAATCTAGCATCAACTACGGCTCTAAGGACACGATCATCGTCGGAAAAGAGCTCGTGACGTACTACGTCGGTGGAACGCCTTCAGCAACCGTAGCAACGCAGTACAGGATCCTGATAAGGCCAAACTTGACTGGCATCAGCGGAGTAGTCGAGTCAGCGAAGCTGGTGCTCACAATCGCTAAAGCGGATCCCGACCACGATACGTGGATCCAGGTCTACCCCCTGACGGCCAGCTTCGACGAGAGCAGGGTAACCTGGTACTACAGAGATTCGAGCAACAGGTGGAGTACCGAGGGAGGGGACTACAACTCCTCCATGCTCCTCGACGAGGTCGTGGTCGGGAAGGGAGCGAATCCAGGACAGACCGTCGAGCTCGACGTCACTGAGTACGTCAAGGCGGTCAGGCAGGGCAAGATCAATAACTACGGGATAATCCTCCTGCCCGGGCCGACCAAGGGGTGGGTCGAGTTCTACTCCACCGAGTCGTCCAACCCCAAGGGCAGGCCCAAGCTCGTGGTCGAGACCTCTCCTGTAGTGGGCGGGGTCGTGAGAACCCCGCCGCCCGCCACGCAGCCCCCCTTCGGGGGCTGGGTCGGACCCGTGATCCAGTTCTGGTACGTGTCGGTCTCGCCGTCCGAGGTCACAGTCCTGCAGGGAGACAGCGTCGCGATTGACGTGAGCGTCGAGACGCTTGGAGCGAACCCAACGGTCACGCTCTCGGCCTCGGGGGTCCCGCCAGACTGCACGGCCAGCTTCAGCCAGACCAGCGGGACGGTGCCCTTCACAACCAAGCTTGTGATAGCCACGTCCAGCTCGACGCCAGCCGGGGGGTACAACATAACCGTGCAGGCTGTCTCCAGCTCTGGAGAGGCTCGCTCTGCGACGCTGACCTTGAGAGTGGTGAGCACGCCCAGCCCGGACTTCAGGGTCACTGTCAGGCCCCCGGGCGGCGCGGTTCGCCCAGGGGAGGCGATTTCCTTCAGGGTCGCCGTGGCTCCGGACTACGGGTTCTCCCAAGCCGTGACAATCGCACTGTCCAACCTCCCAGCCGACTGCTCCTACAC
>DRBY01000122.1 GCA_011042755.1 Thermoproteota archaeon
CCCATAGCTTTGTCGACCAAGAGGGGGCTCTATGCCCCACAGAACAGCTGCTCCCAAGGACCAGAGGACCCCTTATGAGCCACGGGACGTGGAACTCAGCCAGAAAAATCTTAGTGAGGTTTTTCCAACGCTCTCCCCACTTGCTCATTCTTGGTTTCTAAGAGCGAAATTGGGCTACTTGACTACTAATCATAATACCCGCAGGGAGCGCGGGAAACCGGACTTGGGGTGAATATTCCGTCTTGTAGTCACTCGGTTTTAACGCCCTCGATCAGTAGCGCGGTGGCGGTCAGGGAGAGGCGTCTTGGTCATCCTAGGATTATCGTCACTCGGTGCCTAACCAGATCGATCAAGACTTCCTTAACGCCTAGAAACTCCAACGAATCTCCGTCCTCGTTGAGGAGAGTTATTCTATCTCCCCTGACGCTGACTGAGACCACCTCCTCCATCACAGTCTTCTCAGATCCCTCAGATATCACCAGAGCAACCCCCTCACACATGAAGATCCCCCCATTCAACGCGGGATCGAAAGAAAATTCAAGGCGGGGAGTCAAGGCCGCGGCTGAAATAGCCTCCTGTGGACGGGGGTAAAGTGATCTTCGAGTCCCAGAGACTCCATCGGCTCTCCTAGAGCGTAGGCGATCGGCTGAGTCACGTGAAGAACCGGAAGGGTCCCCCCGCCATAGAAGTCCAGCATGAAGTGGCAGAGGTTGCAGATGGTGACGACGCACTCTGCCCCGGCAAGGCTAGCAGACTCGAGCACGGACTTGGCCAGCTGCCTCGCGCGTTCTGGTCGGCGGAGGAATATTGGCCCGCCACAGCACTTGAGCCTCATTCTGAAGTTCACGGGCTCAGCGCCGATCGCCGCCAGGAGTTCCTCCAAGATTTGTGGATCCTCAGGGTCGTCGATGGCCTGCTCCCTGGGTCTCAGCGCCTGACATCCATAATAGGGGGCGACCTTGACGGGCCAGCTTCTGATCGCCCTCTTCGCGATCTCCTCTGCTCCAATGTCCCTGCCAAGGAACTCGACCAGGTGCCTGACCTCGACGCCGCCACGCCTAAGCGTGCCATAGCAGCCGGAGCATCCCGTGACGAGGGTCGCGCCACCCGCAGCCTCGGCAACGATCTCGGACACCCTGCGGGAGGCCTCTCTGTCCACCATCTCCAGCTCTATGGTGCCGCAGCATGGCGCGTCCTCTAGTAGGCGGTAAGGCACGCCAAGCCTCTTGAGCACAGCTTCGGCGGTCTTTAGGGAGGGTCTCTCCGTGGTCAGCGCGGAGCACCCAGGATAGTAAGCCACCTCAGCCTTTGACAATCCTCGCGACCTCCCTCCTGTACTCCTCCCTCACCGACCCAGACTCGACGAGCGTACCCGCAAGCCGCAGGCCGCGCAGGCCCGTCAGCGTGAGGGCCCTAATTCCCAGAGCTGACAGAGCAACCCTCGCAGGATTGACGAAAGCCCTCCTACTCAGCTCTGAGATGAACGCACGCTCCACTTTGTCCGGACCTCTCTCACTAGCCTCTACGTTAGAGAGTGCTATGGCAATCTCGGGGAAGTTCAAGCCTACTGGGCACCGTACGGAGCAAATGTGACAGTGCAGGCACATCTTGTAAGCCCCACGAAATATCTCCTCCCTGAGATCCATAAGAACAGCTCTGACGAGCCTATGGGGGTAAAAACCGTCTATCCCGGCATTGGGGCATGAGGATGTGCATTCGGCGCACTGAAAGCACTTCCTCACGTCTTGGTTGGAGATCTCAAGCACGCGCTTGGCCAGGCTCACCATCTCACCCTCCCGAAGGATATCGCCTTAGCCGAAGCCTTGGCCTTGCAGTCGGGGCAGATAGGCGGCGAGTCGGCCCTCTCTAATTCTCGCTCGGTGGCGAATGGCCTCCCGCAGACTGAGCACCTCACCAGCTCAACCCTGGCTACCTCGCTCCACTCACTCAGGAGCTGTGGGACTCTCACCCCGCCTAGGGAGAGCGCCTCGACCTCGTTCTCCCGGCAGGCGTCCACACAGTCCCCGCAGCCCGTACACCTGAGGGCGGACAGAAGGAACACCCTATAGTCTTCGCTGTCTTCAGAGCGGAGAGCATCGTTGGAGCATGCCTCAACGCAGGCCCTGCAGCCGATGCACTTCTCTAAGTCAAACACGGGCACCTCGAACCCTGGTACCGCCGGCAGCTGGACATCCCTAACCTCTACGGCGATGGACTGGAGGGCGCGGATGAGCACATCTCTCTTGGGACCGACAGGCACACTCTCCCTCCGATGGAGGGGGGGTAGTCTCTCCACCCTAGCGGCCATTTCCCTGGCGGCCTCAACGAATTTGTGGGGCTCAGAGGCGGCCATGAAGAACATCTCCACTCTCTCCGGCTCCACCCCAACGGCCTCCAGCAGGGACTTCAGGAAGCTCACCCTGGCCTCGGCCTTTAAGTTCCCGTCCACGTAGTGGCACTCCCCCCTCCTGCATCCAGCCACGAAGACCGCGTCCGCCCCGTTCGCCAACGCGTAGAGAAGCCAACTCGGGTCGACCGCGCCCGAGCAGGGGACTCTCACCACGAGCACGTTGGGGGGGTGAGTGCGGTGCGTGCTCCCCGCAAGATCGGCGGCCGCGTAGGCGCATTCATTGCAGCAGAAGCCAACGACGAGCTTCCTCGGGTCTCCAGACGACTCGGGCCTCGAAGTCATCTGCTACACCTCCCCACCGGCGAAGCTGGCGGAGACCTCTAGGAGACCGGCCACCTGCCTCATCACCTGCTCCACTCCGTAGACCCTCCTGGTTATCGCGCCGGTAGGGCAGACAGCCTGACAGATCCCGCAGCCGGCGCAAGCGGCCGGGACAACCTCTACCTTGCCCTCTCTCTCCACGATAGCTCCAAACGGGCACTCGTCGACGCAGGCCATGCAGCCAGCGCACAGCTCCGGATCCACGTAGGCCCTCTCCCCCGTGACTTCCACTTTTCCCCTCGCCAGCACTGTGGCGGCCGCGCTAGCGGCCGCTTTCGCCTGTGCAACCGAGTCTGGGATATCCTTGGGGCCTTGGGCCCCACCACAGATGAATATTCCCCTCCTAGAGGTCTCTACCGGCTTCAACTTGGGGTGAAGCTCCTGAAGGAATCCGTGGGGATCGGCTCCCACGTTGAGCACCTCTCTAATCTTCAGGGTGCCCTCCGACGGAGACAATCCTGCGGCCAGCACCACGAGGTCAGCCCTGAGTTCCAGCTTCCTGCCGAGGGTCTTGTCGAACACCTCCACCACGAGTTCGTCACCGTCCCTCCAGACCTCCCCAGGCTTCCCTTGAACGAAGATCACCCCCTCGCCTCTGACTCGCTCGTACATCTCTTCGAATCCTTTCTTCGCAGTCCTCATGTCGATGTAGCAGATGTAGACCTTGGAGTCGGGGTACTCGGACCTCACGATCTCGGCCTGCTTCAGCGAGATCATGCAGCACACTCCCGAGCAGTAGGGGTTGTGGTTCACGTCTCTGCTTCCGGCGCACTGTATGAACACTACCCTCTTAGGCACCTTGCCGTCCGAGGGTCTCTTCAGGTGACCCCCGGTAGGTCCCGTCACATTAATCAGCCTCTCAAATCCGAGCTGAGTTATCACATCGGGTATTCTCCCGAATCCGTAGTTCTTGAGGTTGGATGCATCGTACTCCCTGACGCCTGTGGCGACTATGATGGCCCCCACTCTGAGTTCGAACTCCCGCGGCACCTCGTGGAGATTTATGGCCTTCGCGGGGCAGGCCTCGGCGCACGCCCCGCAGGACCCCTCCTTGATGTAGAGACACGCGTTCGGATCTATCACGTAGGCCCTCGGGGTGGCCTGAGGATATGGAATGTAGACGGCCTTTCTCTTGCCCAAGAAAGCGTCCCATTCGTTCGGAACCTCGACTGGGCACTTAGAGGCGCATATCCCGCACGCCACACACTTCTCTGGGTCCACGTACCTGGGGTTCTTTCTCACCCTCACCTTAAAGTCCCCGATCGACCCAGACACCTCCACGACCTCCGACGTGGTGTGGATGTCGATTAGCGGATGAGCCTCAGCCTCCGCCATCATTGGGGTAAGGATGCACAGGGAGCAGTCGCCGGTCGGGAACACCCTGTCTAAGAGGGCCATGAGCCCGCCCACAGTGGGTGATTTCTCCACCAGGTGAACCTTGATGCCCTTCTCCGCCAAGTCTAGGGCCGCGGCGAGTCCCGCGACCCCACCTCCGATGACGAGAGCCTCCCGAACCACATCTGCCTCCCCTACCTCAATGGGCTCCGCGGCCAGGACCTTCTCCACGCCCCCCAAGACGTACCTGATGGCCTTCTGGGTCGCCTCCTCCGGATCCTCGGTCGACCAAGAGACGAGTTCTCTTATGTTCACCTGCTCCAGGTATCCGGGGTTGAGGCCCGCCTCGGACACGACTCTCCTGAAGAGGGGTTCGTGGAGCTTGGGGCTGCACGCCGCCACGACTACCCTGTTTACCTTACCTGCCTCCACATCCCTCCTAATGAGTTCCTGTCCTACCTTACTGCACATGAAGAAGTAGTCCCTAGAGACGGCCACCCTCGGATGCCTCCCTACCTCCTTGGCCACCCTCTTCACGTCCACCTTGCCAGCTATGTTCTTGCCGCAGTGACAGACGTATACCCCCACCCTCGGCTCCGATGCTGACTCCATTCGATCACCCGAACATCTCGGAGAAGGCTCGCCTCAGGGCTGACACCGCCGGAGAGTCGTCCGGAAGTGTGCCCACTCCCCTGCCCTCGATGCTTGCCCTCAGAACCTCTGGATCGCGGGGAACGAAGAATACCCTAGCCTCCCCGGAAAACCTCCTCTCCACGGCTTCTCTGAGCGTCCCACATTCCTCGGGCATCTTGTTGACGATCAGGGAGAACTCGCGGATCCCAAGCTGTCGGCCCATCCTGAGGAGATGCTTGGAGATGTCCAGCGATGCCACAGTTGGCTCCGAAACGCAGATCATGTGATCGAAGTTCTCTGCGAGCCCTCTGCCGAAGACCTCCGCCCCAGCCTCGGAGTCCACGATCACGGCCGACGACTCGTCGGCGGTGGAGACCAGGTGCTTCAGGAGCCTCTTTGCCAGCGCTATGGCTGGGCAGAGGCACCCCTGCTTGGCAGCGTCTATGCTGCCGACGACCAGCAGGCTCAGGCCGTCTCCTACGCTCACCCCGTATCTCTCCGCCAGGTCGTCGACCCTCGGGTTGACCCGGAACAGAACCCCCCAGGCCTGACCTGGCCTGGCGCCCGTCCTCTGCTCAGCGAGTTCCTCGTTTCTCACGAGAGGAATTATGGAACCGGCGACCTCGGGTGGGAGGCCAAGCGCTATACCCAAATTGGGGAC
>DRBY01000139.1 GCA_011042755.1 Thermoproteota archaeon
AGTCGCCTGCATTCACCTGGCGGCCATAAGGGAGCCCTACCCGCACGAGAAGTACTTCTACAAGACCACGGTCGTTTCATACGACTACGAGCCCATCTACGCTCTGGGAAGCATGCTCGGCGTGGGAGACCCCGTCTGGCTGCTCAGGATGATACACGAGGTGGAGAGGCTAGGCCTAGACGCCATGAGCACGGGCGTCGCTCTAGCCTGGGCCACTGAGGCCCTGGAGAGGGGCCTGGTGAGGGAAGAAGACACCGTAGTGAAGCTAAAGTGGGGAGACGCCGAGGTGTACAAGAGGGCCATCGCGCTGATAGTCGAGCAGCCGAACGACTTCTACAGGGCCCTGGCGCAGGGTGTTGAGAAAGCCTCAGAGATCTACGGAGGGAAAGAGTTCGCCATGGCGTTCGGCGGCAACGAGATGCCCGGCTATCACACGGGCCCCGCCGCCCACATAGGCTTCCTGATAGGAGGGAGGCACAGCCACCTGGATAACGCTGGGTACTCCTACGACCAGAAGGTGAAGGAGCTGCCTGAGCCCGAGAAGGTAGTGGACGACCTGATGAAGGAAGAGGCTTGGAGGATGGTGCTAAACAGCCTCGTAATATGCCTCTTCGCTAGGGGCATCTACAAGCCTGAGATGGCCTCCAAGGCCCTCATCCCTCTGGGGATCAACCTCTCCCCCGACGACCTGAGGGAGCTAGGGTGGAAGATCTACAGGGAGCGGATGGCCCTGAAGGTCAACATGGGGTTCGATCCCGCCAAGCTGAGAGTGCCCGAGAGGATACTAGAGACGCCGAGCCCCCGCGGTCAGATCACTAGGGACTACATGAGGAGGGCTCTTGGGCACTTCAAGGAAAGGCTGAGTGAGATGGGCCTATTGTTTAAGTAGAGCCAAGCTCTGCATCGATTAGATGTGCTGGCTCGATAGCCCTTCAGACTGGAGTAATTAAGGGCCGAGGAGCACGCAGAGCTGGTTAGAGTGGCCGCAGTCACGGCCTCAGGGCTCCGCCCTCTTTCACCAGGCTCTGCAAGAACGCAGAGCAGAGCTTACTCTACGTCGCCAGAACGTTCAGGTCCTGAATAAAAGGAGGGGGAGAGGAAGGTCCCCTCACAGGAACAGGGGAGCGAAAGTCAGAGCGACTATGGTGATCAGCTTCACGAATATGTGCAGCGACGGGCCAGCGGTGTCCTTCAGCGGGTCGCCAACGGTGTCTCCCACGACAGCCGCCTTGTGCGCCTCGGAGCCCTTCCCTCCGTGCAGGCCAGATTCTATGAGCTTCTTGGCGTTGTCGAGGGCGCCTCCCGCGTTGATCATGAAGACGGCGAGGAGCCCTCCGACCACGGTGCCTCCAACGATGAAGGAGCCCAGGGGCCCAACTCCCAGCGCGGCCCCGACGATTATCGGCGCCGCTAGCGTGATCAGGGTCGGCGCTATCATCTCCCTCAGGGCGTGCTTGGTGGCTATGTCCACGCACCTGGCGTAGTCGGGCTTGGCCTTACCCTCGAGGAGGCCGGGTATCTCCCTGAACTGCCTCCTGACCTCTGCTACCATCTCTCCAGCGGTCTTCCCAACGGCCCTTATCGCGAGAGCCGAGAACAGGAACGCCAAGACTCCGCCGAGGATGAGGCCGACGAGGATCTTCGGGTCGGCTATGTCTACCCTAGGCCCAGTCACGTCGGCCAAGCCGACAACCTCCAGATACGCGGCGAAGAGCACGAACGCGGAGAGCACGGCGCACGCCATGGCGTAGCCCTTCGTAATCGCCTTGGTGGTGTTGCCTACGGCGTCAAGAACGTCTAGACTGTCCCTGATCTCCTTGCTGAGCCCGCTCATCTCGGCAATACCGGCGGCGTTGTCGCTTATCGGGCCGAACGTGTCAGAAGCCATGATGATTCCGGTGGTCGACAGTATGCCCACGGTGGCGGCTGCTATGCCGTAGAGACCCGCCAGAGCGTACGCAATTACCACGACCGCTGAAATCACTACGAAGGGCAAGAAGGCGCTCTCGAGACCAACGGACAGGCCGACTATGACATTCAGCGCCGGTCCAAACACGCTGGAGTCCGCGATGTTCCTGACTGGCCTGTATGTGGTGCCAGTGTAGTACTGCACGATCATCCCCACGAGCAGGCTCGCCAAGAGCCCCAGGAGGGCGGCCACGAATATCCTAGGATCTCCCAGAAGCCTCTTGCTCAAGACGTAGAATGCTGCGGCGTTCAAGACGCCAGCCGAGAGCAGGGCCACGTTTATCGTGGCGACGGGGTTCTCCGTCTTCTCCTTGATGAGGAGCACGGCGACCATCGTGGAGAGCACACCGATGGCCTCGGCCACCAGCGGGAAGAGGATCCCCGCCTCTCCGTACCTGTGGTAGAACGCAATGCCTAGGATCATCATGCCGATTATGTTGTCGGAGAAGGACTCAAAGAGGTCTGCACCACGCCCGGCGCAGTCTCCAACGTTATCTCCAACCTGATCTGCTATCACGGCAGGGTTCCTCGGGTCGTCCTCCGGGATGCCAGCCTCTACCTTCCCCACGAGGTCCGCTCCTATGTCTGCCGCCTTGGTGTATATACCTCCGCCCAGCTGGGCAAACAGGGCCGCCAGACTTGCTCCGAGTCCGAACGGCACGACCGCGTCTAGGGCAGCCTTCTTTACTCCTCCCATAACTTTAGTGAATACCACGAAGAGCGTCCCAATACCCAGCACGCTCAGCCCAACAATAGAGAGTCCCATGACGGCCCCGCCCCAGAAGGCGATCTTCAAGGCCTTTCCTGGAGACTTCATGGCGGCCGCAGCGGTCCTCACGTTGGCTCTGGTGGCGGCGTTCATCCCTATGTAGGCCGCGAGTAGGGAGAGCCCAGAGCCGAGGATGAACGATATCGCCGACAACCCTCCCCTGAAGATGCCTATCGCGACGGCTAGCGCTAGGATGAAGTAGGCTATGGTAGTGTACTGACGCTTCATGTACGCGTTTGCGCCCTCTTGGATGTAGCCCGCTATCTCCCTCATCCTCTGAGTTCCGGCGTCCTCCCGTGAAACGCTATAGTAGAGGTACTGGACGAATGCTAGGGCTATTACACCGATTATGATCGGTACTGATTCTAGCATGCCAGGCACCGGCTCGGCAGTCTGAACTCTCAATTTAACGTTTGTTAGCCCTATTAGGTCAGACTGAGGTGTGCCGCGTCTCTTGGTTCTCTATCGGGAAAAGCTCGAGAGATCAGATGGGAGGGTGGTGTGATTAGCTATTGATGAGCCCTCCCAACGAGGTGTAAAACGGAGTCAAGCCAGCCCTCGCGAGATAGGAGCTAATTCCACGAGATATCTCGCTAAAGACCGTGAGCCCTCTGAAAGCTATGGCTGTGCCTACTCCGACCGCCGATGCGCCAGCTAACATGAACTCAACGGCATCTCTCCAGTTTAGCACCCCCTCCGACCCTCACAATCTGTATCTCATCGCCCAGAGCCTCGTAAAGCTCGTAGACTCAGGAATGTCTGCGAATTCCTTCACATCAGGAATCTCTGCGAACTCCCGCGTGGAGGGGAAGTCGCTATCGGATGCGTCTTAGATAATGGAAGAAAGTTATCCACCTATATACCCATTAGGCTCGCGCATCGTTGTGTCCGCATCGTCATCAGTGGGAATGATGCGAGGAACGTCCCCTCATGGCGCTCCGCCCGGGAGGCTTAGCCTGACGACGAGCTCAGACAGCACGTCGGTCGCATCCTCGCAGAGATCCGCGGCTAGCTCGATCTCATTTATCACGTCATTCAAGAGTATCGCGAACCTCGGGGTGCCCGTAGAGGGCAGTTCGCCCTTGGCCTCATAATACAGCAGGTCGATCTCGTGCTCCAAGGCTTCAACCCTCTCTATCCAAGACTTCGCCTCGTCTAGAGAGATCATGGCAGACCTGATGGCCGAGACCACGGCTTCCGTCTCCTTGGCCAGCTTCTCGGTCATCTCGCTTAGGGTCTTGCAGAGCTCCTCAGGCACTTTCTCGCCCAGCGCCACGGTCGTCCTGATGGCCAGAGCAGTGTTCTTTATCTGGTCCACGATCAGGTCCACTCTCCTCGCCAGCCTCGCGAGCTTCTCAGCGTCTCGAGCCGACACCTCCGCCTTCGAGAGGCGTGCCAAGATGGCCCTCCTCATCGAGTCGCCTTCCTCCTCTATCGCGGCTATGGCCGAGACGCCCTCCTCAACTCCCTGCAGGGCTCCGCTCTCAAGCTGAGCTATCACTCTCCTGAGCTCCTTTGCCGCATCTCTAGCCTTCAAGGCCAGCTCTGCGATGGACTCCAACGTGGAGGAGGCAGCAGTCTTCCTAAAGTAGTCGAGGTACCTCTTGGCCATACCCTTCCTTCAGCTCATCAGTCTCGAATAAACTCTACCTGACTGTCGTGGCAACCTAGCATCCAGCAGCTGGGGCGACGTTCCCCCAGGCGCATCACGGTCGGCCCTATGTTCCAACCCACAGCGGCTCGCTGAGCTTCCTCAGCAGAGCTATGGCAGAGAGGGCGGCGAGGTAGCTCGTCTTGGGGTTAGAGGGGTGAGGCACGTTCTCCACCCTGATAGTGATCCCAGAGGCCTCAGACTCCACCCTTATCTCGTGAACGTTCCTGCTGAGGGACGGATCTGCTATTAGCCTGACCGTAGGCTCAACACCAGACGCTAGCTTGAGCGCCGCGGCGACGTTTACGTTGAAGGGATAGCGCCTGACCGCGACGCTCGCTGGACCCTCGAACAGGAGCCCCCCGCGCTCTACCCCCAGCGCTCTAGGAGGCTTCTTGGTCTCGAGGACGACGCTCCTCACCCCCACTACCGAAGAAGCCCTAATTCCATCCAGTCCGGCTATAGCACCAGAGGGCACGTAGATCCTCTTCCCTGAGGAGCGAGCGGCCTCCAAAAGCCTGCTCAGCAGTTCCTCGTCTGCCAGCGCGCCCACGCTCAGCACCAAGAGGTCTGCGCCAGACCTGAGCACGACCTCTCCGTACTCGTAGACGGCCCTCTGGCTCGCCGCCTCCACGACTAGGTCTGGCCCCTCAGCGAGTAGATCGCCCACGCTGGAAGCCACTCTCGGCCTCTCTCTCCTAAGCTTAGAGAGGAGCCGTCTGGCCGCCTCCTCTCTGGAGTCGTAAACGGCCACTAGCTCCCAGTCCCCTGCCTCGCCCTCATCCACGGCTCTTGCGAGCACGGAGCCAATGGCTCCGCAGCCGATGAGGGCCAGCCTCAAAGGGGAGACACCTCCATGCTCATGTCGAGAGCCCGAGCGGAGTGTGTTATGCTGCCGCTGCTGAGCAC
>DRBY01000017.1 GCA_011042755.1 Thermoproteota archaeon
AGCCGCCTCCCACGAGTTCCACCCGCGATTTGGCCCTGACTGCGAGTTCTGACAGCTTGACCCCGAGTTTCTCAGCGAACCACAGGGCCGTAGTCAGTATACAGCCGCTGACGCTTGCAATGAAGAACTCGTCTGGTGACGGAGCCTCTCCAGCTCCCCCAAACTCCTCGGACATGTCAACATCATACTCGACTCCACTCTGCAGCTTCACTCGGCCCCCGGTTCTTCCATTCCAAGAGCAGTAAGCTTCGTACTCAAGCGGCCCTTCAGGTCTTCTGACAGGCATGGCGTGCCTAGATATGAACGGAAACTTAAAGAATATGCGCACCCTTCCGCTTAATCTGAGATGAAGGAAATGGACATACTAGTTATCCTAGATCTCAATGCTGAGTCCGCTGAGGACGTGATTACTTCCTTAGGAAGTCTTCTAGAGCGTAATGGCTTTGTAAAGCCGACATTCATACCTGCGACGCTCGAGAGGGAGAAGAACGTCCCCACCGGATTAGAGCTTCAGGGCGGGATAAACGCAGCTCTGCCTCACGCTGGAGTAGAACACGTCAACAGGCCAGCCCTTGCTGTCGCCCGCCTCAGGAAGGAAGTTCTCTTTCGAAGGATGGACGACCCTGAGGCAAGTGTCCCGGTTAAGCTTGTCTTCATGCCAGCAATAAAGGACCCTCACTCCTACATAACTACGTTAATGAAGCTAGTCGATGTCTTCAAGGATCCTGAGACTGTAAAGAAACTAGTTGAGGCAAGGAACGAAGAAGAGGTTGTAGAAATTCTCAGGGAGAAGCTAGCCTCAGCGTGACGCAAGGCCACGCACGTTAGAAACGTTATTAAATATGCTGTACCACAGTGATGAATCCCGGGGTGACCTTATAGTGTCCTCTGCGCCGCGGGAGGTCAAGATTCTCGTCGCTTGTGGAACGGCTATAGCAACGGCCACGGTTGTGGCTGGTAAGATCAAAGAGGCGTTCGACAAGCTGAAGATACCTGTTAAGATCGTACAGTGTAAGGCTGCTGAGGTCACAGGCAAGATTGAGGTCTTTGAGCCCGATGTAATAGTAGCCAATACGCCAATATCCGAGAAGGCTGCAAAAGGAATTCCAGTAATCAACGGCGTCCCCTTCTTAACTGGGATGGGAGAGAAAGAGGCTCTTAAGAAGATATTCGAGGCCGTGGGCATAGAGGTCAAGGACTTATGAGCAGATTCCACAACTCTCCTTGCTTTTTGCTGGGCAAGGGTCTCGCTGCTGGCAAATCTTCTTTTGATAGTCTCTAGAGTAACGGATGTTTTGTGTATGGCCTCTGAGATTTCCTCTTGAGCGCGTTTCATGTGCGTAACTTTATTAGTAAGTGTCGACGTCACCACCATCAGTCGTCGAAGGTAGACGGCTGGTGACGGATCATGCCGGGTATAGTAGAAGCAGTTAAGTGGTTTCTAGGTCTCGGAGCGACCGTAGCGATCCCAATAATCCTCTTCATAGTGGGTCTGGCCTTCAAGATTCCACTAGGCAAGGCCTTCAGAGCGGCGCTGACCATCGCGTGCGGCTTCGTAGGCATCAACCTAGTGATAGGGCTGCTATGGGGCACCATGAGCGACGTAGCTCAGGCCATGGTTCAGCGGACCGGCATTGAGCTTACAGTCATAGATGTCGGCTGGCCTTCTGCCGCTGCTATCGCGTGGGGCACTATCGTAGGAGCGCTCACGATCCCCATTGACTTCGTGATCAACATCATCATGCTTGCTCTAGGGCTGACCAAGACCATGGACATAGACTTCTGGAACTACTGGCACTTCGCTTTCACCGGGTCCCTAGTCACCATGGCGACTGATAGCGTACCGCTCGGTCTGATCGCCTCTGCTATTAACGCAATTATCGTGTTCAAGCTGGGCGACTGGACTGCGCAGGGAGTCCAAGAGATGCTCGGAATACCGGGCATATCGCTGCCGCACGGGTTCTCTGCTGCTTATGTCCCGATAGGCATACCCATCAAGTGGCTAATCGACAAGATACCACCGATCAGAGACGTCAAGGCCGACCCTGAGGCCATCAGGGAGAGGCTGGGCATCCTAGGCGAGCCCATGGTCATAGGCTTCATAATAGGCATCCTGCTGGCTATTGCCGCCGGGAAGGACATAGCTGGCATCCTGAACACTGGCGTCACTCTGGCGGGCGTCATGTACCTGATGCCAAAGGTCGTGGCCATCCTGATGGAGGGTCTAGTGCCCATCTCTGAGGCTGGCAAGAAGATACTCGAGGAGAAGTACGGCGGCAGGGAGATGTACATAGGACTGGATTCTGCTATCGCAATCGGTCACCCCACCGCGATCGCGGCCGCGCTGATATTGGTGCCGATCACAATCGCACTGGCGTTCATCCTGCCAGGAAACAAGTTCCTGCCTCTGGCCGACTTGGCGGTCCTGCCCTTCATGGTCTGCATGCTAGTACCAATCGTCAGGGGTAACGTGATCCACACCGTGATAATCGGCACGATAGTGCTGATTCCTGCGATGTACATAGGCACCTTCCTAGCGCCTTACGTGACTCAGGCCGCCCTCGCGGCCGGATTCGAGGCCCCAGAGGGCGCTACACTGATATCCAGCATCTGCGACGGAACCAACCCGCTGACCTTCGCGATCTTCCTGCCGTTCTACCTGCTCTTCGGAAAGAAGTAGAACCGGCCGCACCCCCTCCTCTCTTTTTATTTTTCGTTCAATCAACTTCAGGACTCAGTAGACGGGGTACAAAATGGATTTGAGCGTTTTAAGGGCCTACAGGAAGGAACTCACGATCTCCCTCGTAGTTCTAGCGCTCGCTGGAATGTGGCTCCACTCGGCCTTCACCGTTCACTCCAATCTTGAACTCGTCTCGGTCTACGTCTATGAGAGCGGTGGGTTCAAGGGCATAGCTATGAACTTCTCACTCGAGAATGACGGCCTCTACCCGCTATTCGTGACGGCGAGCATGACACTAGAAGATGCCAGAACGGGTCAGAGTCTCGAGAACTTCTCAGCTTCCTTAGGTCTCGTTAAGGGGAGAAGCAGCTCCTCCAGAGTGTTGCTTCTTCCCATGAAAAACCTGAGCGCTCTCCCTCCGGAGATTAGGCTCAGAATGGTTGGATACTACGAGGCAAAGCTCTTCTGGCTGCCTGGCATTAGAGTACCGCTCAAGAAGGAGTTCACGGCTAAGATCGAGAGACTGGAAGGAAAACAGTAGCCTGGCGAGGGAAGTAAGAAGAGAAGATCTGAGCTGGCGTTGGAAAGCCAGCTCAGACAAGGTTCTCGGGGGTCTGCAAGAGTTCGACTACTCGCCTCAAGAACCTGGCCGCGGGTACTCCATCTACGACCCTGTGATCGAAGACTAGGCACAGGTGTACCATGGGTCTAAATTCCACCGATCCGGACTCTCCGAGGACTGGCATGTTCTGAATAGTCCCTACGCCCAGAATGGCCGCCTGAGGTGGATTTATTATCGGCGTGAAGATCTCGACTCCCTCAGCCCCGAGATTGGACACCGTAAAGGTCCCACCCATCACGTCCTCTGGGGAGAGCCCTGCGGTTCTGGCCTTCTCAGCCAGCTTCTCGATCTCTTTTGAGATCTCCAATACGCTCTTTTCGTTGGCCCTCCTGATCACGGGAGCAACGAGCCCGTCGGGTATGCTCACAGCGACGCCGATGTTAATGTCCTCGTAAACCAATATCCTGTCGTCTCTGACGGCCGAGTTCAGCATCCTGTGCTCTTCCAGCGCTTTGGCAACTGCCTTCACAATAAGCGCTGTGATGGAGAACCTCCTATCCTCTTCAGCCATCTTCCTCCTGAGGTCCAAAGCCCTCGACATGTCGGCCTTCATGACTATCGTAACGCTCGGGATCTCCCTGTGGCTCTCTGAGAGCCTCCTGGCGATAGTGCCCCTGACCCCCGTCAGCTCAATCTCCTGCAGTATCTTAGGCCCCTCTTCGACCACAGCTCCTCTCTCCTCAAGGTACCGGAGCACGTCTTCTCTGGTTATTCTCCCACCTGGTCCAGTGCCCCTTACTTTGGATAGGTCGACGCCATACTGTTCGGCCAGCCTCCTAGCGGCTGGGCTCGCTCTGATCCTCTCCTCGGCGACTCTAGGAACGACCTTCGGGGGCGCGACTTCTTCACCGGGCTCGGCAACGATTGCTAGCGGGGTCAGGACGGGAACCTCCTGCCCCTCCTCTACCAGTATCTGGGCCAGTATTCCGTCTGCTGGCGACTCGATTGGAAATGTGGTCTTCTCCCCCTCCGCAATTGCTATCTCCTCGCCCTTTTTGACCTGGTCCCCAACCTTCTTGAGCCACTTGACTAGCTTCCCGCTCTTCATACCAGGATCAATCCTGGGCATCAGCACCTCTTTTGGCAAGAACTATCCCCCTCACACGATCTTCTCCACCGCCTCAACGATGTCCTTGGCCCACCTCATATACTTCTGCTCTAGGGGCGGGGAGAAGGGGATCGGCATATCCGGCGAGGCGGTCCTGATTATGGGGGCGTCTAGGTAGTCGAAGGCGCCCTCTATTATGGTGGCGGCCAGCTCGGCTGTGACGCCCGCGGTCTTGCAGTCGTCCGCTGCCACTACGGCTCTGCCGGTCTTCTTAACGGAATTAACTATAGTCTCTCTGTCGAGCGGATTCAGGGTCCTCGGGTCTATGACCTCGGCGCTGATCCCCTTCTTCTCCAACTCCTCGGCGGCCTTCAGGGCTTCATGCACCATTCTAGAGACTGCAACGATCGTTACGTCGCTTCCTTCCCTCTTCACGTCAGCGACGCCTATCGGAACCTCGTAGGGCTCTTCAGGCACGTGACCCTTCACGCTGTAGTAGAGCAGAGCCGACTCTATGAAGAGAACCGGGTTGTCGTCTCTGATCGAGCTTATTATGAGCCCCTTCGCGTCGTAGGGGGTCGACGGAAGGACCACCTTCAGGCCAGGGGTGTTCATGTACCAAGCCGGGAAGAAGTTTGAGTGCTGAGACGCGTGGGCCCTACCCAAGCTGTACTGAGTCCTGACCACCATCGGAACCTTGAGCTTTCCACCCGACGTGAACCTCATCTTGGCGGCCTGGATGACGAGCTGCTCCGTCGCTATGGGGAGGAAGTCCATGTACATTATCTCGGCGACTGGCCTAAGGCCCATCAGCGCGGCTCCTATGGCCGCGCCCACGATGGCTATCTCAGAGATTGGAGTGTCCCGAACTCTCTCAGGGCCGAACTCTTCTAGGAGCCCCTTGGTCACCTTGAACGCC
>DRBY01000143.1 GCA_011042755.1 Thermoproteota archaeon
AGATGAGACCTCTCCTCCAATGAGGCTCTCTAAGGCCGCTGCAAACTGCCCGCCCAGGCCCCTCGTCCTAACCGAGGTGGCGTGAACCAGCCCCAACACCTTCACCACTCTGTAGCCTGGCACAGTCGGCGTGGTGACCACCAGCATGCCACTCAGCTCTCACTAGAGCGGGATCTAGCCCTAGATAAAATCGCGACGACTAGGAGGAGTACCGCTCCCGCGACAGCCGCGGCGAGCCACGTAGGTATGGTAGACACCTCCTCAACCTGCTCTGCCAACGTAAAGCCACTGTATGAGGCTCTTACTAGGAGTGTGTGCTTGCCCGACGGCAGGGTCAACGTGATCTCTCGCGACTCCCCCTCCCTGAGGGACGGGTTCTCTCGATATGCCAGAGCGGAGTCGGCCCACGCCTCCAGCGTGACATTCAGCACCAAGGGGTAGGGGTTCTCCACCGCGACCTGGACCTCGGCAGACCCCAGCTTAACCCCTGAAGGCGCCTCTATCCTGAGGGGAACTGAGGGGCCTATCACGGACACGCTGAGGCTGTCTTCTGCCAAGACGGCCCCGGTTGGGTCCACGACCTTTGCCCCCAAGGCATGGACGCCCGGGTCCAGCGGCAGAGAGAGGTTAGCGTAAGTAACACCAGGCGAGAGGTTGATCGGCAGCTCGGCGACCTCGAGCCCTTGGTCGAGGATCACTAGGCGTGCTGGCAGCGTCATGGGGTTCGTGTTTGAGATCGCCGCTACGAGATCCACCGGACTCCCGGGCGAGTGCGTGGCCCAGACTGTGATCTCAAGGGGCTCTATTGACGTCACCTTAGTAGATGCTCTGGAGACTCCACCGGGCGACTCGCACTCCAAGTCTACCGCGTGCCGTCCTGGAGGTACCTCAATGGTCAGGTTCAAGCGGGTCTTCCCCGGCGGGAGGAGGAGGTTCACATCCTCCGCGAGGTTCCCGTCTACTGACACCTTCAGCGTAGCCTCGACTGAGACGGGGGCCAGGTTTTCTAGCGAGAGGCTGAGCTCAGCCCGTCCCCCGAATACGGTGACGCTCTGAGGTACTTGGATCTCTATCGGGGACGTCAGGAAAACGGCTGCGCCAAAGAGCCCTCCCACGGCTATGGCTCCACCCGTTGGGCTCCACGCTACCGCCGTCGCCCTGCTTGGCAGCAGACCGGTTGACCACAGCACGGCCCCCTCTGGCGAGACCAGTACTAGCCACCTGTATGCGAGAATCGCGAGTCTGTCCCCTCTACTGTTCCAACGCACCTCCACAATGGGTTTGCCGTAATCTGGAGTAGACCAGACCTCCTGCCCGCTTGAATTTAACACAGTGACCCTGCCGCCATAGGCGGCAGCTATCCCTCCGTGAGACCAGTCAAGCGAGGCTACTGGGGGGCCTAACAAGCCGGACCTCCACAGCTCTCGCCCGTCAGAAGTGTAGCACACTACCACAGAGCTTCCGAGTCCAGCGACTACCTGCGACGAATCAGGAGACCACGAGAGTGATAAGAGGGCATCTCCGTAGGTAAGCGCCAGACCTGCCCGCGCGGTCCAGACCTGTTTTCCCTCCTTGGAAAACACCATGATCCTGCCATTGTCGAGCCCTACTGCGAGTAGATCACTGCTAGGGGACCACCTCAGCGAAGAGACTCCTGACTCGAGTTCTGCCATCGTTTTTACGCCTCCGCCGCTTGTAATCAGCGCGAGTAAGCCAGTCTCACCCTTTGGAGCCAGCTTCAGCGTCCCAACGGCGAGCAGTTCGCAGTCCGGGGACCACTGCACGAGGCCCTCATCCACCACATCCTTGAGGTCCACTCTGGCGAGCTCCTCCCCGCTATCGCTGAGTATCAAAATGGAGCGCTGTGTCACGACTCCAATTCTCCCGAGAGTGCACCAATCTACGTCAAGCGGACTGGAAATCTCCAGAAGTAACTCAACGTCTCCGGAGGACGAGTTCAAGAGTACTACTCCCTCGTCGGTTATGGCCGCTATCAACCTACCGTCAGGAGACCAGCTCAAATCGCGGATGGCTCCTAAGTCACGGGTCATCCACACAATAGCACCTTCAGAAGCAGCCTCCCCGAATGCCCAGGAAACGGAAAAGCTGAGTAGGACGAATAGGATGACACCAACTAACTTCATCCTATCCATCCAGCCTCATGATGATTATTCGGGCGTTTTCGATTATATTCTTTCTTTTACTCCATTTTGGTCTGCTCTAATGAGGTAGATACGGAAATGAGCCCTTAAGCAGCTATAGACAACGGGGAGCACGGCATTGCCGTCAGAACCCCAAGAACTTCTAACCCATACATGAATATAACGAGGATTGGGTTCATGAGGGTCAGAGCCCAAGATAGGCAGTCTTAACGTGTTCGTTCTCCAGCAGCTCTCTGCCAGTTCCCTCGAGGACTATCCTTCCCGTCTCTATCACGTACCCTCTGTCGGCTATGGATAGCGCCTGCTGCACGTTCTGCTCGACCAGCAGGACTGTGACCCCCTCATCCCTTATCTGATTGACAGCCCTGAGGACTTCCTGAACTATCTTAGGAGCCAGTCCTAAGCTGGGCTCGTCGAGCATGAGGAGCCTCGGGGAAGACATCAGCCCTCTGGCGATAGCGAGCATCTGTTGCTCTCCGCCGCTGAGAGTTCCCGCCAGCTGGTTCCTCCTCTCCTTAAGTATCGGGAACAGGGAGTACACCGTCTCCAGCCTGTCGCTGACGTCGCCGCTGACCAGGTAGGCCCCCATTCTCAGGTTCTCGTAGACGGTCATCTTGGGGAAGAGTCTCCTGCCCTCGGGAACCAAGCTTATGCCCAGCCTCACGACCTCGTGCGGCGGCTTGCCCGTTATCTCGACGCCGTCGAACGCGATCTTACCTGACTTGGGCTTTAAGAGCCCAGAGATTGTCTTTAGCGTGGTAGTCTTGCCGGCGCCGTTCGATCCAAGCAGCGCCACGATCTCGCCCTTCTCAACTCTTAGGGAGACGCCCCAGAGAACTTGGACATCCCCGTACCCAGCCTCTAAGTTCTCAACTGATAGCATTGGAGTCACCTAGGTAGGCCTCTATCACTCTTGGGTCCCTGGAGATCTCCTCGGGAGTTCCCTCGGCGATCTTCTCGCCGTGGTGCAGGACCGCGACCCTGTCGCTGAAGTTCATGATCGCCTTCATCACGTGCTCGATCATGACTATGGTGAGGTCGCGCTCTTCCTTCACCTGTCTGAGCATTCCCAGCTCCCACTCAATCTCAGCTGGCGAGAGTCCGGCCATGACCTCGTCTAGGAGGAGTATCCTCGGGTTGACGGCCAGCGCCCTGGCTAGTTCGAGTCTCTTCCTCTCCACCACGGTTAGGCTGTGGCCGGGCTGGTCCTTCTTCTCTCTGAGGCCCACGATCTCCAGTATCCGGACTGCCTCGTGCTTCAGGTCAGAAAGCCCGCGCCTCACTCTGCCGCTGACCCGCCCTGAGAACAGGAGTCCGATCAGCACGTTCTCTAGGACGCTGAGGCCCTCAAATGGCTTCGTTATCTGGAAAGTCCTCGCGACGCCGAGCCTGCTGAGGATGTGCGGCTTCTTCCCAGTGACATCCCTGCCGAAGATCAGGACCCTCCCCCTGTCTGGAGGCAGGAACCCAGTCATCACGTTGAACAGGGTGGTCTTCCCTGCCCCGTTTGGGCCTATGATTCCTAGCACTTCTCTAGGGTGGACCTCTAGCGTGACCCCCCTCAGGGCTTGCAGTCCGCCGAACCTCTTCCACACGTCTTCGACCTTCAGCACAGAGCCGTCGTAACCGTCAGGCGATCCTACCAGCGCTACGATTCCTCCCCGTCCCATTCGCATCCCTCCGAGGTTATTCAATCAACTCAATCGCTGGGTTTGGCGTCGCGAGCACTATAGCTCCCACTGGTCTCCATAGATCCCACAGGTCTCGATATCCGTCGATCAGTTCGGCGACTATGATCGAACCCTTTAAGATTTGCTTAGGGGTGATGGGGTCACCTCTCGTTGGAGGCGATCTGAATGGACTGGAAACCTGTCTTAGCGGTAGTGGCCATACTAATCATAGCGGGTGGGGCCTACCTGGCCCTGTCGAAGAGGGAGAAGGGGCCCGAGAGTATACGGATCGGGGTAGTGCTCCCGCTCTCCACGGCATCCTTCGCCTCTGCGGGGCAGGAGTGCTACAGGGGCATGCAGATGGCCGTAGAGGAGATCAACGCGCAGGGCGGAGTTCTCGGCAAGCCTCTGGTGCTCGTCGTGAAAGACGACAAGGGAGACCCCAACACAGCTATAACTGTGGCGACAGACCTGATAACAAGCGAGAAGGTGCCCATCATAGTGGGCTTCTACTCCTCCACCGTGACCTACGCCACGATGAACGCGATCAAGCAGTACGAGCCCATAGTGTTCGTTATGGGAGCCTCGTCCGTGAAGGTGGAGAGCCTCGTGGGCCAGGAGCGCTGGTTCTTCCACATGCACCCGTGGGACTACCACAGGCAGGGGACCGTGATCGACTACTTCCTCAACTACGTGAATCCAATGCCCAAGAAGATCTTCGTGGCCTACGAGGACGGAGTGTACGGCTCCACGAGCTTCAGCTACTTCGTCAACCTGAGCAGGGATGTGGGCGCCCCCTGGGACATTAAGGGCGAGCCCTTCAAGTCCGGTAGCTCGGACTTCTCCGCCATCGTTCTCAAGGCCAAGGACTACGACCCCGACGTCTTCTACATAGTGGGCTACCCAGCCGACTACCCCGTGTTCTTCAGGAACGCCAAGGAGAACGACTTCAACCCCAAGCTGATCTTCATAGTCGCTCCGGAGTTCCCAGAGTACCCCAAGGACATAGGCGACTACGTGGCTGGCGTTGACGTCTGGAGCCCCTACCTCGAGATACCCCAAGCGCAGGACTTCGTCCAGAAGTTCCAGGCGGAGTACGGCAGGCTTCCGGAGTACTGGGCTCCCTTCTGCTACACGGCCATCAAGATGGTGGCGCAGGGCATAGAGAAGGCGGGCAGCCTAGAGAGGGAGGCGCTGATCTCCGGGCTGGAGCAGGTCCAGATGGACTCTCCGCTGGGCCCGGTCAGCTTCAAGCAGACTGGGAACACCCTCCACCAGGTCGTGGACAAGCTCTACGTGGTGCAGTGGCAGGGCGGCACTGTAGTCATACTCTACCCCGAGGAGTTCAAGACTGGTGAGTTGATCTACCCAGTCCCGCCGTGGAGCGAGAGGGGCGGCTGAGCCCCTCCAACCGTAT
>DRBY01000135.1 GCA_011042755.1 Thermoproteota archaeon
AGCGTCTTGGCCCTCTTTATCTTCAGCCAGTTCTTACCCCTGACGCCGGGAGTGTAGGGGGCCCTCAGATTCTTCGCCATGAGCCCCTCGTGTCCCTCAGCAAGGGCTCTCTCCATGAAGTCCTCGGCCTCTCGCGGGTCCCCTGTAACGATCGTCGGGACGATCCTCAGAGGCCCCCCTATGCTCCTCTTGAGGAGCTCTCTACGCTCTGAATACGGCTTGTCCAAGAGCACCTCGTCTCCCAGCACGAGGAGGTCAAACAGGTAGACCCTGAGGGGAATAGCTTCAAGGAGTTCTGGAGATACCCTAACCCTCCTGAACCTCCTCATGAGAACTTGGAAAGGCATCGGCCTGCCGTCTGCTCCCTCAGCGATTACCTCACCTTCGAGTATTGCCTGATCGGCCTCTAAGCCCTCCTTCACCGCCTGAACGACGTCGGGTATGCTGTGAGTGACCTCTGTCAGCCTCCTGCTGAACACCCTGACGTCGCCGCCCTTCACGTGGATCTGGACCCTCGCTCCATCCAGCTTGTACTCGAATGCCGCCGTCCCTCCCAGCTCGCTCAGAGCCTCCCTCACGTCCTCAGCGGTCTGGGCGAGCATAGGCCTCAGGGGCCTGAATATCTGGGGTCTCAGGCTCCTCACGGCAGCCGGGCCACCAGTAGCAGCCGCCTCAATCACCGCGGCTGGATCTCCAGACACCATGACCGCTCGCTCCACCTCGCTTCTAGGCAGGCCGTACGCCTCTGCTATGGCATCTACTAGGAGGCCCTCGCTCAGCCCGAGCCTCGTCTCGCCCACTATGGCGTTGACTATCAGCCAGGCTTCGAGCGGACTGGCCCTCGAGAGGAGAGATCTCAGAAGCGCCTCTTTCTTCGCCCTCGAGCCTGGACCCTTTGCCTCCGCTATGGCCTCGAGTTGAGAGTAGACCTCCTCCAGCGTCAATCCATCTTCCTCGAATAGCGTTGCCTGCCTCCTCCTCTTGAGAGTCTCAAAGACTCTCCTCACGGCATCTCCTAAGTCTACTCCCTCGGAAGCGATCTTCCTGACGGTGGCGGGGTCGGCCTCAACCAGCGACTCCACGACCCTCCAGACCGTCATCCAAGACACGTCGAGGCTGCGCTCGTCCCAGGCTGGAAACACCTTCCCAGTAAGCAGGAGCGCCGCCTTTACCGCCTCGCTGGGAGGTAGCCTCCTGAGGCATGATGCCAGCGTCCTGACCTTCTCCAGCCTGGAGGAGGTAGAGGCTATCCTGGCGGCCAGCTCAGCGAGTTCTGAGAATTTCGTCGGCGGCCCCTCGGTGGCCGACCTCGCAGAGCTAATAAGGAGTCATCTCTGCTAGCTTGACTTCGCTCGCTCGGCCGCCTCTAAGATCATCTCGGCGAGTTCTTCAGGCTTGACCCCGAGGAACTCCACTCCAACCTCTCTTATTGCGGCCAGTATTGCACCCTTCTCTGCTCCCCTATTCTCCAGGGCTCTCTCGAGCTCTTCGAGCGCGCCCTCCGGGTAGGCAAAGAAGTCGCCAGAAATTAGCACCTTCCGCAAGACGCCGCCTTCAGCCTCGACCTCTACGTCGACCGTCTTTCCACCAGCGCACCGCCTCTTGACCCTCACGGAACCCACCCGCTCACCTCCCGAAGTTCCAATCGCGGCTCCTATACCTCTCTTGGGCTATCCTCTCGGCCTCTGCGATCTCCCACTCACTGGGCTCACCTTCCTCCAACTCGACCTCCAGGGCCTCGGAGAAACCCGCGATCATTGCCTCCTCCACTTCAGATCGGCTCACTTGCCTCCCAAGCTCTATCGACAATGTCGTGACCCTCTCCCTTATGCTAGACACGCCGTGGGCGGCGAGCTTCTCTCGCGGGACCCTCAGCAGGTCGGCAAGAGTATCGAGGTCGGTCGCGTACATGAGCGTGCCGTGCTGAAGGAGCGCGAATTCCCTCCTGACCTGCGCGCTTCCCGAGATCTTCTTACCCCCAATCACGACATCGTTGACTGGGACGAACTCAGCCTCTAGGCCTAGGAGCGATATTGCTCTCACCAAGCCAGCACAGATTTTCCTGTAGCTGTCTAAGATGCTCCCAGGGAATAGGCTCACGGGGGCCGTGACGGAGTACGTTACTTCGCCGCGCTCGTCATGGTACACGGCCCCCCCTCCGGTAATCCTCCTCACGACGGGGACGCCCAGCCTCTCAGCCAACTCTACATCGACGACCTCTCTCGCCCTCTGAAACCTCCCGATGGTCACGGCGCTTGGGGAGAACGCGTAGAGCCTCAGGGTTGGAGGAGAAAGTCCTCTGCGAACTCCCTCAAGCAGAGCCTCATCTAGAGCCATGTTGAAGTACGCGTCGCCGGCCCTGCGAAGCAATCTCCACCTCAGGGGCTCTCACCCGGCCTTATCTCATAGCGTACGTTCTTAATCAAGTTGTCTCTGACTACTCAGCAGATGCTGGTGAGGGTCTCTCTGGGCACTCTGGTCGCTCTTGGACTGTCAAAGGTCAGAGTTGACGCTCTCCCCACCACGGCCTACCTGCTCCAGTGGTCTGAGAACGGGTGCTTGGGCGACTGCGCCTTTTGCTCGCAGTCCAGGTCGGCGATCTCCCGGAGGGAACTCCTGTCCAGAGTGGAGTGGCCTCAGATCGAACTCGAGAAGTTGGCAGAAAGGCTGGCAGAGCATCCTGGTCCCATCAGGAGGGTGTGTCTCCAGACGGTGATCAAGGAGGGCTTCGAGAGAGAGGCTCTGGAGATCTTGGCCGAGTTGAGGAACTACGGGGCTAAGATGCCGGCTTCATTGGCGGTGACGCCAGTTCCTGACGAAGTGCTGCTCGAGGCAAGGAAGCTGGGTGTGACTCACGTAGGCGTTGGACTTGACGCCGCCACGCCCGAACTCGTGCAAAAGGTCAGGAAGCCGTACAGCTGGGAGGAGTACTGGGCCTTCACGAAGAGGGTAGTGGAGCTGTTTGGACCCAAGAGGGCTTTTGTCCACTTGATATTCGGCCTCGGCGAGAGTGAGGTCGAGTTCATAGAAGCCATGGCTCTAGCGTACAAGCTGGGAGCTGACGTCGCTCTATTTGCCTTCACACCAGTGCCGGGAACCCCCATGAGCGCTCGAAAGCAGCCTCCCCTAGAGGCCTACAGGAGAATGCAGGCGGCCAGATACCTGCTCTCCAAGGGAGCTAAGAGAGAGAAGGTCCTCCGCCTCCTTGAGCGGGGAGAACTCTCACCACCTCCTGAGGCCACGCTGACCTCTGGCTGTCCGTGGTGCAACAGGCCGTACTACAACGAGAGGCCCTCCGGTCCCATCTACAACTACCCAAGCCTAGAGATGGCCCTCAAGAGGGAGGTGGCTAGTCACTGGGCGTCACAGCGTTCTATCCGGGCAGGATCTTCCCTGCGATAAGCATAACTGGCCCCGCTTGTCCCCTGAACTGCGATCTCTGCAGGGGCAGATACCTGCGGGGCATGGCTCACCCCCGGCCCGGCGAGGGCATCTACAATCTGGCCAAGAGGCTGCATGAGGGAGGAGCCAGGGGCCTGCTGATAAGCGGGGGGTCAGACCAGAGTGGAAAGCTTCCAGTGTACGGAGTGCTAGACCAGGTCAGGCGAATCAAAGAGGATCTGGGCATGTATCTGAGCGTCCACTCCGGAATAGTCAACTGTGCCTTGGCCTCAAAGCTCAGGACGGCTGGCTTCGACTGCGTTGACTACGATCTTCCCCCGGGAGAGGCTGCGGCAAGGCTGAGAGGGTTCAAGTACCGAGACTACCTGGAGGGTCTCTACGCATCTCTCGAAGCCGGTCCCCCAGAGGTCGTACCTCACGTGATGCTTGGCCTGCCAGGCGTGAGTCTAGAAGATGAGACTAACGCAATAGACGAGGTCTCGTCCCTCGGGCTGAGCACCTTGGTCCTGCTCGTGTTCATTCCAACTGAGGGAACCCCGTTTGAGAGCATGCCGCCTCCAAGTTCCTCCAGGGTTCTTCCGGCCATCAGGCATGCTAGGAGGGTGTTCGGCGGAGAGATCTCGTTAGGCTGTATGAGGCCCCCTCTCCTCAAAAGGAAGCTAGATCCAGACGCCTTAGAGGAAGGGCTTGTGGATAGGATAGCCGTCCCTAGGCCAGCCGAGGTGGAGCGCAGAGACCTGGAAGCAGTGGCTGCCTGCTGCGCGATACCTAAGAGTTCGCTCAGCCTATTCCCGCGAGTGAGACCCTCGGATCCAAGCCTCACCAAGTGAGGAGCGCGTAGAGACAGATCAGCACCAGCAGAGTGCCAGCCACGAGATTCATTACGTGAAGCTTCTTGGTTCTCCAGACCTTGACCTCCCTCACCTTCCTCTGGAGGGCTCCCATGATCAGCAGGATGCCGATCAGCGGGGCCACGAAGATCAGGTTGTACATTCCGAGCAGCAGGATTCTCTCATAAGTCGGCAGACCCGCTAGGAGAGATGTAGCCACCAAATAGGGGCCGGACGAGCACGGGAGTAGGGTCACGCTGATGACTAGACCGGCGGCGAACGCTAGGGGGATGCTGGCGGCCTTTGAAGTCCAATCAACGAGTTTAGACGTTGTCCTGTAGAGGGGGGCGGGCAGGGGGGACTTGAATCTCCCCCCCAAAGATGTGCAGATCTCGTAGCTGCCAACCGCTATGCCCAAGACGGCAACGGCGTACTTCAGCCATGGAATGGCTGTGAACACCTCTATTAGACCAAAGCCGAGCGCGTAGTACGCCAGGAAGACTGCCACGATGAACGATGAACCGACTAAGACGGCTCTCCTTCTCCCGCCAGCTGATGTAGCCAGCAGGACGAGAGCCGTAAACACACTAAACGTGCAGGGGTTGACGCTGTCAGCCAGCGCGGCCGTGGCGACAGGCCAGATGACTTCTCTACTACTCGAGGCGGGCTCAGCGATAGTCACGCTGGTTGGCAGAGATCCCTTGAAGCACTCCGCTATCTGCGAACACAGATCGGGATCTGTCAGCGTTCGACGAGTTCCGTTTGGGTAGATTAAGAGTAGATAACCTCTGTCACGAGCGAGTTCGCACCAGAATTCTGGATTCTTCTCGGGTAGTCCAGCCACTACCGCAACGAGCTTGTCGTCGCACATCACGCCCGTGAGGGGCGTCACTCTGTCCCATGATGGCAGGTCGGGGAAAACCAGCTCGTAGATCTTCTCGTAGATCATGACGCGAGTCTCGTTCTTGTAGAAGTCGTTAAATATGACTGA
>DRBY01000087.1 GCA_011042755.1 Thermoproteota archaeon
GACGCCGGGAACTCGGAGGGCACCATGATAGAGGTAGCGGAGAAGGGCATCCTCTGGTTGAGGCTCAGGGTGGAGGGGAGGCAGACCCACGCCAGCACCCCCTGCAGAGGGCTGAATGCTCACAGGATTGGTATGGAGCTTGCTCTACAGCTTGACAGAGTCTTTCACACCAAGTTCTGTGAGGCAGACCCTCTGTTCGATCCTCCGACCTCTACCTTCGAGCCCACCAAGAGGGAGCCCAACGTGGAGAACGTGAACACCATACCGGGAACCGACACGCTCTACTTTGACTGCAGGGTTCTGCCGAGGTACGATCTAGACGAGGTCGTGGAGACCGCTCGAGCCCTGGCCAGAGCGTTCGAATCGGCATACGGCGCGAGGGTGTCCGTGGAGGTGGCGGCCAGGTTGGACGCTCCGCCGCCGACCGACCCAGACTCGGAGGTCGTGAGGAGACTCAGAAAGGCCATCAAGATCGTCAAGGGCGTCGACGCGAAGCCCATGGGAATAGGGGGAGGGACCTGCGCGGCAGAGTTCCGGAGGGCCGGGCTGATGGCTGCGGTCTGGATGACCACGGACGAGACGGCCCACCAGCCCAACGAGTACTGCAGGATAGAGAACTTGGTCGGTGACGCGAAGGTGTTCGCAGTATTACCCCTGCTCGACGCTGACGCCTAGCGCTCTGCCGGAAGCTTTTTCTCATTCCCTCTGCTAACGCTCCCCAGTTGGAGCTGAAGGGTTAATGTCCAAGCTGTGGATTGTACTGGTCTTGGCGCTCGTCGTCCTGTCTGCGACGGCAGCCTTGTTGGTCGAGAGAGGGCCTGAGAAGTACCTCTTCCTCGAGGTGAATAAGCACGTGCACGGCGAGGTTCTAGAAGGTGAGCCTAGAAACCTCCTCATAGACTTCCCCACCTACACGCTGGACGAATCTAGCGGGATCCTGAAGGGACAAGTGGCTTTTGACGTTAACAAGTCGCTAGCGCTTGTAGTCGGCGTTGCGTACTGCCTTTCAGGCGACGCGGGAGGAGGGGTCTCCAGCCAGCTGATCGGTGTCTACAGCCTCCCCGCAGAGGTGGGTCAGGGGGTCACCCTAGTCGAGGTCGAGGAGGGCGGGGTTCTGAAGATAGTCGTTGGGTCGGAGGAAGTCAGGCTGAGCCCCGGGCAGAGCTGGGAGGACACTAGGGAGTACGTGGAGGAGTGGGAAGGCGGAAGGATGAGGATAGTGGAGACCCTCACGTTGACCAACTGGGGGTATGTAGAGCTGCAGCCCTGGGGATAGAGGGCCCCGATCCTTATATCGCTGCAAGGGGCGAGGGATCCTGGAGATTGAGCGCGGAGGTTCGAATGGCTAAGGAGGAGTTATACTCCGAGAGGGTCTCAGCGAGTGGGTGGGTTATCCTCCTACTGAGCGCGCCCTCCCTGGCCCTCTTGGCTGCTCTGATCTACGCGGTGGTTGAGCTGGGGGCTGGCACAGCCGTTCTCCCCGCTCTGTTCTTCGTCTTCCTCCTCGGCGCCTGCACCGCCTACCTGCTGAGCTTCTACGGCACCGCGATCGTCAGGGTTGAGAGAGGGGCCCTCACGATAGTGTTCGCTAGAGCGATCCTCAGGATATACGCCAAGGACGTTGAATCGGTCTCCTTGGGGACTGTTGGAGCGCTCTCCGTGGGCCTAGGGCCCAGGGTATCTCGCAGCGCGCTGAAGTTCGTCATAGGCCGAGGTCCGACGGTGATCTTCAAGCTCAGGGGACCGGTCAGGACGGCTCTGGGGCCCTTCAGCGAAGTCTGGGTGTCAACTAGAAGACCGAGCGCCCTGCTGGCCGCGTTGAAGGAGGCTGGCTTTCCCACACCAGTAGGCGAGCAGCCGACTTGGTAATGCTCGACCGCGAGCCAGCCTGCCTGGCGCGGTTAAAGGAGTACGGCATGTCCACCTTACTGAATGGTATCGAGAGCCTACGAGGGCAAGCTCAACATACTCCTCGCGCTCATGCTGAGCGAGGAACTTGGGCCGCGAGCAATCTGCGAGTGCGTGCGCTCGCCTAAGCGGCCTGACGTGCTTGTACTCGTCAACGGGGTCAAGGTGGTACTGGAAGGCTCTTACAGCAAGGCTGACGCAGAGAGAGATTTCAGGAGGAGATTAGGAGAAGGGTTGGGCGACTTCGGCGTGGCCCTCCACTATCTCAGAGACTACCCTAATGCGAGCGATGCGGAGCTGCTGAACCTCCTCAGGGGCTCAACCTTCGACGTAAAGCTGATGATCCCAGAAGACATATCGGGCACTCTTAAGTCCTGGCTTGAGGAGAGGCAAATTGAGGCGCGCCCAATAACTGAGTGGGCTACCGTCGGGTTGCCTGAACTGGTCTCCATGGTGTATGACGTCTCTCAGTTCGTAATCGCTGAGAGAGACGTCGAGGAGGCGATAGACGAGATCGAGCGGCTCATAGATGACTTTGCCAACAGATTGGTCTCGCTGGACAGAGAGGCCACAGTCGCTAGGAGGCTGTACGATGTATTCTACAAGCTCTACGGCCTGTCGGTCGGGGACTACAGGGTCATTCGTGAGCTGATCTACGCCAAGGCTGCACTGACGCTGCTGTTGAGTGCCTCATTCTATCAATCGGTCCACTCGATCCACGGGCTCCCGGATATCGCGTCTCTGGTCGGGCGGCACGGAGCTAAGCTGGGAATGAGAGAGGCCTTCGAGACCATCTATCGGGTGAGCCATCGACCTGTCTACGATCTCGCGATTCGGGTTGTTGATACGCTCCCAGACGCGCTGGAGCCAATGTTAGAGAGGCTGGCCGAGTGCGCCGCTGAGATATCCTCCAAGCGGACACTACTGAGGAGGGACTTCTCCGGGAAGGTTTACCACAGGGTGGTGGGAGACTGGGCCGTCAGGAAGAACTTCGCCACTTACTTCACGACGACCCCCGCCGCGTACCTACTCGCCTACTTGGCCGTCTTCACCAACGGGTGGAGTGCGCCTAGCGAGCTGAACGGCCTGAGAGTATGCGACTTCGCTTGCGGCAGCGGGACACTATTGATAGCAATCTACTCGGCCCTGAAGGATCTGTACATCAGGAAAAGGCTCGGTCAGGGAGAGGAGGTAGATCTGGGGGACTTTCACAGGAAGGTTCTAGAGGATGTCATCTGGGGCTTTGACACGCTGAGGTACGCCTCTCAGGTTACTGCGGCTCACCTGGCCCTCCAGAACCCTGAGACTCGTGTGTCTAGGATCAACACATTCGCTGTCCCGCTTGGGAGGCGGGGCGGGAGGGTCATACTGGGCTCTCTTGTGTTCCTCTCCAGGAGAACGCTCCCTAACCTGCTGCCGTACTGTGAGGGGCACCCGGCCGAGAGAGCGTCGATAGTGGATGAGGGAGGTACGCCCCCAAAGATTCCAGACAGGTTCTCTCTTGTTATAATGAACCCTCCCTTCACGAGGGCTACAGGAAGGGGTGGTAGGAGCGGGGGTGGACTGTTTGGCTTCATACCGGACGAGGAGGTGCGAAGCGCCGTAGTACGCGAGTATAGAAGGGTCAGAGACCTCGTCAGGCGGGACCTCCAGGCAACCAGCAGGGATGTCTACCAGGAACTAGGCGCTGATCTGAGGGAGCTGCTGAGCATAGGGCAGGCTGGTGAGGGGCTCCTGTTCCTCTACTTAGCCTCGAGGTACGTAAAGGAAGGGGGCAGGATAGCCTTCGTCCTGCCAAAGTCTCTGCTGACTGGCGTGAGCTGGTTCCTAGCGAGGGCGCTCCTGCTGGAGGAGTTCAACGTCGATCACATCGTCGTGAGCTACGACAGGGCAAGAGGCTACAACTTCTCTGAGTCCACGAGCCTGAGCGAGGTCCTCATCGTGGCGACAAAGCGCAGGTCAGCTGAGGGTAGAACCAAGGTGACCGTACTGCTGAGAAAGCCCGAGACCTCTCTGGAGGCGAAGGCACTGGCTCTGAAGATCCTGGGAGAAGAGGGCTGCGTCAGTCTCAACCGTTCAGAGGCTTACGTTAGGGTCGTCGACAAGAGGAAGCTGAGGCAGAGGATAGCCAACTGGGGTGCTCTGGCGGCCTTCCCAGACCCCGAGCTGGTGGAGGTAGCCGACGACATACTCTCAGGGAAGATCTTCGGCAGGGAGATTCCGATGAGGAGACTCGGAGAGATAGCCTCGATAGGAATAGACCGCCGCCAGTTTCACGACAACTTCACCAGAGCCAGGCTCGGAGCGCCTGATGCGTTTCCAGCAGTTTACGGCGGAGCAGAGGCCGTGAGGACGAGGATGGCGGTAAGGCCAAACGCGGGAATAGTGCCGAGGAACAGAGGGGGAGAACTCTTCGCGAGCTTCTCGAGCAGGCTCTTGGTTCCAGATCGAATAAGGGTAAACACTGCTCATGTGATCTCCACATACTCGCGGGAGCCAGTCCTCTCCAACATATTCTACGCCGTGAGGCTGAGAGAAGGAGATGAGACCGCGACGAAGGCGCTCTGCCTCTGGCTCAACACAACTTTTGGCATCCTGTCCGTCTTGGCCAACAGGTCGGAGACGGAGGGCATGTTCGTGGGTCTGAAGATGACGCACTGGAGGCTGCAGCCCGTCCTCGACGTGGTTGAGCTAGAGCCCGAGGTTCTCAGGAGGCTCGCCGAGATATTCGACAGGTACTCTGAGAGGGAGCCGAGGAGGCTGCCCGAGCAGTACGACCCGAGCGAGATAGACCCAGTCAGGTTGAGCATAGACAGCGAGTTCTTAGAAGCGGTGGGTGTATCCTGCAGAGAAGAGGCGCTCAGAGAATTGTACGCTCGCGTACACCAGAGCCTGCAGCTGTGGAGGGGGAGCTAGAACTCAGAGGAGATTCCTGCAAGTCTATCCATGAGGCTTGCGCTTCAGGTAGTCGTCCAAGAAGACTATATCAACGCCGAATGGCTCCCTCTCCAACTCCTGCTCAAGTTCCCTCTCACGCTTAGCGAACACGGCGGCTCCCCTGACGAGCTCAGCCAACGCTATGACGTAGCAGTCCGATATGGAGATGGACCTTGCGCACTTAATATCCCCAGCCCTCACGTCGAGCGAGTCGTCTCCGACCACCTCTATGACCCCGCTCTCCCTGAGCGACGTCAGCAGGTCTCTGGCGACACCCCTCCCGCTCAGCCTGCACACCACATAGTACGTCTCCGTGAGGACTATCTTGGCGACGTAGACCTCTCTGCGAGAGA
>DRBY01000003.1 GCA_011042755.1 Thermoproteota archaeon
ACTCCGTTCCAGTTGCTTGAAGAGTCAGACTGTAATCCCCGGGATCGTCTGGAGCGTTGACCGTAAATTCTAGGGTCGAGCTGGCGCCTCCCGGCAGGTCTCCCACGCTCTGGCTCTGTCCGTCTAGACTCGCGACGACCCCCTGAGCAGCGGCCTGGCCGGCGTTGGACACGGTCGCCTTGACGACGAATCTGCTCCCAGGCCTCACAGCAGCCGGCGCAGAGACGCTCAGCCTGAGTTCAGCGGGAGCTAAGATCTCTATGCTGACCCTGGTCTGTGTGGACTCCACGTAGTCGGCCTCCTCCGTCCAGATCAGGATCGAGTGGACTCCAGGGCTCGCAGTTGAGGTGTCCCAGGCGACGCTGGCGTAGCCGTTGGAGTCCGTCACGTCGGTTCCTATCTCCACGCCGTCAGTCTCGTCCAAGAAGTGAACAGTTACTCCGGCTATCGGATCTCCGTTCTCGTCCGTGAGCCTGACCTCTATCGTTACCGACTGTCCCTGCACGACCTGAGTCTGAGCTACTGCTATGGTCGCCGTTAGTCCCAGGGCGAGAAGGAGCGGAAGCGTCCTCTTCCTCATGAGATCATCCGCCTGAAACCTCTGTAACCTCTATCGTCGGCCTGATCCAAAGCTCGGTGTTGACCTGAGACCCCTGGACGTCTACGTAGCTCCCGCCTGGGGAAGTGACTTTAAGCGTGATCGGGCCCTTCTGCCAGTCGTTGGGCACTGTGAAGCTCACGCTGAACTGACTTCCGCTAACGGAGCCCGTCGCTATCGTGTTCCCATTGCACTGAACCTCCACAGTCCCCGAGCTCATCCCCTGGACCGTCCCGGTTATCGTGACGGTGTCTCCCCTGTGTATCCTCTGAGGGCCGCTCGCGCTGATCACGACCAAGGCCCAGATCTCTATGGATACCGAAGTAGAAGACGCCTCGACGTAGAGGCTCGGCTGCTCGGGCACGTAGACCGTCAGGGTCTTGGGGCCTAGTGGGTGGTCGGAGGGCACGGTCCAGCTCAGGGTAAACGACCCGTCTGAGCCTGTGGTGGTGGAATCTAATACCGTAGCTCCGTCTAGGAGCCGGACGGTCGCTCCAGCTACAGGGTTCCCCAGCTCGTCCCTTACGACGCCGGAGATCGTGACCGTGTCCCCCCTGTAGACCTTGGTCTGGGCCAAGGCCGGGGCCACGGCCAGGGTGAGCAACAGAAGGGCCAGAAGGTCCCTCTTCCTGACCCTCACTCTCTACACCCCACGTGGGTGATCTGGATGCTCGGCCTCGTCCAGACCTCTATCAGTCCTCCCGGGTTGTAGGCCCCGTTGTACTCGCTATCTCCCTCGAACCTGGCCCCCACGTCTATGGTACCTAGATACTTCGCTTGGATCGCGAAGGTCGAGCCTGACTCTACCTGATGGCTGTCTGCCTCGATGTAGAGCGTCACCATCTTCCCCTTGATCTCCTGGTGCGTCTCCGCATCTCTCAAGATCACGGTGATGTTGACGACGTCCCCCACGTGGACCTTCCCCGGGTAGATGAGCTCGATTATGCAGTCCCTCTTGGACGGCCTCCGAACCCTAACGGTCGCGCTGGCTGATGTTCCCTCGTACTGGGGGTTGCCTGCAAAGCTGGCCCTGACTGTGTATGTTCCCTCTTGGCTTGGAGCCTTGAACACCACGCTCCAGCCGCCGTTAGAGGCCGTCGTAGCAGTCTTCGTCTGTCCGTTAAAGGTCACTGTTATCGTGGCCCCGGCTATAGGGTAGTTCCACCAGTCGCTCTGGCTAGAGTCGAACAAGCCTCCACTGACGCTGAACGTTTTGCCGGGCTCAACGGTGCTTGGGTTCACAGCTATGGTCAGCTTCGTCGGCTTCTTACTCGGTGGGGGATTGTCTCCGCCCCCTCCCCCGCCACTGCCGCCTCCAGAGTCGCTCACTGTGAAGGAGGCGCACCTGGTGATCTTCTGGTATCCTCCGCCGTTGGGTGCGTCTCCGTCGAACACCAGAGAGACGCAGGAGATCCAGGTCCCCGCCTTATCTGCCGTGATCGTCCAGGACCTAGTGTAGCTGACGGGCATGTCCGCGGCGGTCCACTGTGGAGATATGTCGTAGTACCTCTCCTTCCCGTCGGGGTCCGTGGTCGTGAAGACCGCGTAGGCCGTTCCGGTCTGCATACCGCTTATGCTGATTGAGACTGAAGTGGTGAACGAGTCTCCGACGTTTCCAGAGCTGGGGCTCGCGGAAATGGAAATGGAATACGTTGGGGCAGCCTCCAGCAAGATCGAGTGGGGAAGCAGCAGGACTGCAAGTAGCAGGCTGACCGCGCCGCGCCTCATTAGGGCTCCGCACTGTGTGTTCTCCTCTCTTTTTCCCTGGCAACTGGTGGAAAACTTACTCCTCTTCTGAGACCGACAGCTCGAAGATCACGGTCCCTCCTCTCGAGAGGGGCGGGCCCGGATCGGGGCACGTGAGCCTAGGGGGCTGGCCGAGTCCAAGGGCATCAGGGTCGTGCCCGTGCCCCAGAGCCCAGATCAAGCTAGACATCCCGCAGAGAGCGTGCAAGCAGACCTCTCCGCCCAGGCTGTCCAGCCTGAATCCGCGCCTAATTACGAACCGGTCCCCCACCTTGTGAACCGGACACTCCCCCTTGACCTCCACAACCTTGACCCACACGTCTGGCATCAGGCTAGCCTCCTCCAAACCCTCCACCTACCACGAGAGTGGATAAAGAGGTCTGCGTTGGGCAGCAGCCTAGCGACCGCCTCGATCACTTCGGGATTGTTGTCGTGGAACTCTCTCACGTCCCACGATTTGGAGAGACGCCTCACAACCTCTACTTTGAACTCGGCCTCTGGCCTCCTATCTCCCTCTCTCCTCATGTGAAGCTCGTCAAATGGGACCCCTGCCTCGTCTAATTGACGGATGGTGGCCCTCCTCAGCCTCTCAGGCCTACCTGTGACGAGTATTATTGCTAGGCCTGATTTCTTCTTGCTCCTAACGAGTCTTACGACGCTCGCGTGAGGAGCGTCTAGAGGGAGGAGTTCCTCGCTGAGGAAGAATCTCCAAAAGACCTCCCTCTGTGGGCCGCGGAGATTAGGGGACGAAGTCCCCCGAACGCCGGCCTTCCTGAGAGCTTCGCGCAGCCTCTTGCTGGCGTCGAAGATCGTATCATCGATGTCAAAGACGGCTGCCGGCCTTCTCATCGCCAGTAACATAGACGCCCTGGGGCTTTTTAGAGGGGCACTAAATCGAGGGTCCTCTCAAATGAGATGGTGAGGGAATGAGGCACGTGAGAGTTCCACTAAGAGCGTTGAGAATACTCAGCCAGACTTACTCCCTGTTACCGTGCCAATTCGCGCCAAAGAAGCGTACTTCTCAGTCTCAGGCGTCCAAGCTTCGTCTACCGGTGTGCATCCTCTGAAAAAGCCCGCTAATCAAGCCGCCTAACAGAGGTCAACCTCCCCACTTGGGCCTAACGTGGCTCTTTGCGTACTCGATGAACTCCTCTGCCGTCGCAAACCGCTTGTTGCAGAAGGCCGTGTAGAAGGGGCTAGGCCTGCCTTCTCCGCCCCAGATTAAGTAGACATCCTTGCCGAGAACTCTGTGGCCGTACATCATCTCACACGCCACTCCGGGCGAGGGAATGCCCAGGGGGTTGTAGACTATCACCATGTTAGCAGCCTCGATCATAGAGAAGTCCCTCTTGACTATCTGGCCCTCAATTAGAGGATCTACGGACGCTAGCTCCTGATACGTGTACCTGTAGACCTGCTCCTCCCCGTCGTAGGTGACCCTCACCTCCAGCACCTCGTCGGGGTCTGGCTCCCTCCCCTGCTTACGAGCCTTGTTCTCGTAGTCCTCAAGCGCGGAGAGCAGGACTCCTTCCACCATGGTCGCCGGATCGAATATCACTATCCCAAGCTCGTTGAGCTCGTCTATGAATCGATTCTTCTTGGCCTCGAACTCCCTGAACACGTCGGGGGGAACGTGAGTCATTGGGAAGCTCAGGTACGCCTTGGGCTTCTGAGGGTGAACCACGATGTCTGCGAACACTCTCGGAGGGTGAGCTCTAGCGATCACGTAGAACTCTGCCTTCATCCACTTAGCCAGTTCTTCGACCATGGCAGTCTCCTGCTCCCTCCACGAGGCTATGTCCCTGAGAGTGAACCTCTGGGTCCGCCACTCGGGGTCCGAGGCCAGCCTCTCCTTCACCGGCATCACGTCGTCGACCACGACTACAAAGGCGTCTGGCTTCAGCGTCATGACGTCGTCTAGGTCTAGACCCGTTATGAGAGTCCCTCCCCAGAAGAACGTGGCGGGCGATCTTATCATGTAGAATCCAGGCTCGCTCTCTATCTCTCTCCGAAGCTGAGCCACTGCCTCCTTCCTTATCGTGATCAGCCTCTCCCTCAGTAGGTTGAGGACATTCTCTTCCGTGATCTCGAGCCCATACCTCTCGAGAGCAACCTTAGCCATTCTGTCAAAAAGGCGAGCGATGTGCACATCGTATCCCCACTCTCTGGCTAGCTCAGCAGCCTCTTGCATCCTCTGGTACGTCCCGCTTCCAGCTGGTCCCGAGAATATCACAACCCTGCTCTCTCTCGGCACGGGCTACCCCTAATGGAGGTTGAAAATGAACATATCGGACTGGAAGAGGACCCCGTCTTCCTTATCATGGTCCACCGTACCAAGGAGGCGCGTGGGCATCATACTGCTCGTCCGAAGAGGAGAACCCGAAAGTGAGGAGGCCCTCCGACTCGCCGAGTCTCTGGGCGTAGATGTTAGGATAGTATACGCCGACGACCCTAAAGTGGCGCCGTTCCTCGTTCAGTTCGTTGGCACGGCGGTGACTCCGGCCTTGGTTACTGAGAGGACTGTTCTTCCGGGCCTAGATCTGGTTAGAGGATTCCTCATGCACGCGTCTAGGTGTTGAGAGGACTAGTACACGAACTCCAGCTCTATGCCCCACTTACCGGCCTCCGAGGAGAGGAGCATCTTGACATAGTCGAACCATTGGTCGTTCTTCCTCAGATCTGAGTAGAGCCTCAGAGCCTCTGGGAAGTTGGATAGGGCTCGCCTGATCATCGACCAGACGCCAGGGCGGAATCTGAGCCTGTCTACCAGTACCCTGTCTGGCTTGACCTCCGAGAGTTCTCTGAACAGTTCTTGCGCCTG
>DRBY01000102.1 GCA_011042755.1 Thermoproteota archaeon
CCTCTCTGGAATAATGAAGTCAGTGCCGAGGGGGAGGTGGGGGCCGTGGGCCTCCACGACCCCCACCGGAAGTATAGCCAAGTCCACCTCATCTAGCATCTTCGCGAACTCCGTCCAGGTCAGGAGCCAAGCTCTCCTCTCTCTCCTCCCCTCCCCCAAAAACTTCACCTCAACCCGACTTTAGACAGGAACTCGTCGATAACGTCCTCCAAGTTGGGCCTGCCAATTTCCTGCAGCTCGTACCTGACGTGCACGGCTGGCTTATCTATCCTTAGGTACCTGCTGAGGTCCGTGGGAGTCCCCAAGATCACTGAGTCGGCATCCGCGTTGTTGATAGTCTCCTCGAGCTCCCTCATCTGACGCTCGCTGTAGCCAACGGCGGGTAACACGGGCCCGAGGTGTGTGTACTTCTCAAAGGCCTCCTTTATGGAACCCACCGCGTAGGGCCTCGGATCAACTATCTCGGCTGCTCCAAACCTCTTGGCCGCCATGTAGCCCGCGCCGAATCCCATCTCTCCGTGCGTCACCGTGGGCCCATCCTCAACAACAAGCACTCTCTTGCCCCTTATCAGCTCAGGGGCGTCGACAGTGAGAGGCATCGCGGCCTCGACTATGGTGGCCTTCGGGTTTACGCGGATGACGTTCGCCCTGACCAGCTCGATGTCGTCAGCCGAGGCCACGTTAACCTTGCTGATCACGATGACGTCTGCGGCCCTGACGTTTACTGAGCCCGGCCAATAGGTCAGCTCGTGCCCGGCCCTCAGCGGATCGACTACCGTTATCCAGAGGTCGGGCACATAGAACGGGAAGTCGTTGTTTCCTCCGTCCCAGAGTATGACGTCTGCCTCCTTCTCCGCCTCGCGGAGAATCTTCTCGTAGTCCACTCCTGCGTACACCACGCTCCCCATCTTTATGTGGGGCTCGTAGTCCTCTCTCTCCTCGATCGTGCACTCGTGCTTGTCTAGATCCTCAAGCGAGGCAAACCTCTGGACCACCTGCCTCCTCAGGTCGCCGTAGGGCATTGGGTGCCTTATCACGACTACCCTGAGCCCTTTCTCCCTGAGTATCGAGACCACCCTCCTGCTGGTCGGGCTCTTGCCCGCGCCCGTCCTGGCGGCCGTCACAGCTATCACCGGCTTGTTAGACTTCAGCATCGTGCTCTTCGGCCCCAACAGCATGAAGTTGGCTCCGGCGGCCTGGGCTATGGCGGCCCTCTCCATCAGGTACTGGTGAGAGACGTCGCTGTACGCGAATACCACCAGGTCTACGTTCTCCCTCTCGATTATCTCCGGCAGATCTTCCTCCTTAAGTATGGGTATGCCGTCGGGGTAGAGGCTGCCCGCGAGCTCAGGAGGATACTTCCGCCCCCATATCTCGGGCAGCTGAGCGGCCGTGAAGGCCACTACCCTGTAGTTTGGGTTGTCTCTGAAGAAGACATTGAAGTTGTGGAAGTCGCGACCCGCGGCCCCCATAATGACGACTCGCCGAACCCGCTCACTCATGGGAGGCACCGGGCCATCCCGAGTTTAATACTCAAAATCTTTAGCTGCATCGCTGGGGAGTCTTGCTGTGGAAGTAGTCAGAGAGGAAGACGTCATTCGAAGGCTATCTTCGATCTCTAATGCCATGAGGGGCGGTGTTCTTCCCCTTGGCCTAGACGACGCGGCCGCCCTAGAGCTAAGGGGGACGTACGTGGTCAACGTAGACACAGTCAGCGAGGGCAGCGACCTCCTCCCTGGAATGACGTTAAGGCAGCTAGCCAGGAAGATCGTCGTGCAGACCTTCTCTGACATCGCTGCAAAGGGGGCGAAACCAGCCTACTTTCTGATCTCGCTCTGTCTCCCGAGGAAAGCAAGGAAAGAGGATATTGACGAGATTGCGCTTGGCCTAGACTGCGGATTGAGTGAGGTAGGTGGTCTGCTAATTGGTGGAGATGTGGACTCCTCTCAAGAAATCATCATGACAGGCGTTGGCATAGGGCTGTGCGATCGACAACCGATTCCACGAGGCGGCGCAAGACCTGGGGACGTGATCGCCGTGACTGGGTACTTCGGGCTAACGTGGCTGGGATACAGGGTCGTTGTTGGCAGGCTCAGTCCGCCGAAGGATCTGAGAGAAGATGCAATTAGATCCGTGTATGAGCCAAAGGCAGCCATCAGTGAGGGAGCGCTCCTAGGAATGGTAAGCGGGGTTCACGCCTGCGCAGACAGCAGCGACGGGCTCTACAAGACGCTTCACTCCATATCTCTGGCCAGCCGCGTGAAGATAGTGGTTGAGGAGCTTCCAATAGAGGACAGACTCAGGGAGTACCTGCTCGACATGGGACTAGACCTTGTGGAGGCGGCGTTCTACGGCGGAGAGGAGTTCCACCTCGTGGTCGCAGTGGACCCGAAATCCTTCCCGACTCTGGCGAGCGAGTTCAAGAAGAGAGGGCTCAAGTTAATGAAGATTGGCCAAGTCGCTGAGGGCTCTGGCGTCTTCCTAAGAACGCCTGCTGGCTTAGTCCGGCTGAGAGAGGGCGGGTGGGATGCAGTCAGAGACGAGCTACAGAGGTAGCTCGTGGCACTTGCCGTCCTCTGGGATGATCACCTTAACTGAGCTCAGCGCTACCTGAGCGCGCTCTCTGAACAGCGTTACCTCTTCCGGATAGCCGTGTATTGGTACCACCACGGTCGGGCTCATTATTCTGGCCATCCTGAGAGCGTCGTTCACGCTGGCCGTGGGTGAAGGGCCGCCCACAGGAACGAAGGCTACGTCCACCGGAGAGAAGGCCTCGAATGCGCTCGAGAAACCAGAATCAGATCCGTGGAAAACTGCTAGCCGGTCCATCTCGAAGAGGAAAACCAGCGGGTGGAGTCCCGGGTGAACTGAACGCAAAGCGTGTATCCTGAGACCATCCAAGTCGACGGACTCTCCGGCCTTGAGCCTCACCATCCTCTCATCTGCAACCAGCCTTCTTAGATCCTTGAACACGGTCTTGTTTGTGACCACGGCCGCTCCCGTCTTCCTAGCCAGGTCCACAATGAGGTCTCTGTTGTAGTGGTCCGTGTGCTCGTGAGTGATTGCGATCACGTCTAGTTCCTCTATGGCCTCCGCCTCTTCGGCGGTGAAGGTTTGGCCAGGATCAACGAGGACTTTGGCCTCGCCCAGATTCAAGAGGACACAGGCTGGAAACCGATAGTAGAACGTGAGGTGAGTGCTCAGCACCCGCTGAAGGTTTTCTATCCTCGAACTCAATCTTCCTTCCTCCTTATCTCAGCAGTCTGGCCTGTCGCCGCAGATTCCAAGACCTCGATCCCGCTGACGACCTTCCCGAGGGGGAGAGCTGGGGCTGGGAGCTTTACCCTATCAAGCGCGATCAACACGGCGCTCTTGGAGGGGACAAAGGCCACCTCGCCTCTCCTTAGCTCCCTCTTCTCCTTCTCCAGCTTTGAGCACATCTCAACGAACAGGTAAACCTGATTACCATCCCTGACGACCAGCGCCTTCATCGGCAGATTTCTGTAGAATCTCTCGGCAGTAAGAGGCGATAGGTGCCTCTTTATCTCAAGCTCAACACTGCCCGATGGCAATTTCACCTCTACAGAGTAGCTCTCAATTGAGTTGACCAGGCCCCACACCTCCCCAGGCCTCAAAAAGCGGGGCCAGTAATAGCGGCCTGGGGGACCTATAAATCCGTTTTTGTAGAGATGATAAACCAGTTAGAGGAGCAAAATCGTTGCGATCCCTTGGACTAAGCCTTGGCGCCCTTGTATATCCTGAGCCTTGAGTTCCCATCGACGTAGACCACGAGACCCTCCTTCTGGAATTCTCTGAGGAGCTTCCGGGCAACGCTTACTCTTATGTCGTACTTCAGCGCTAGCGACTGAGGCGTAACTACCTTTGCTCTCTGAACGTACTTCCTGATCTCCTCAAGCTGCTCAGGAGTGACCTCTATGGCCCGCACCTTCTTCTCTAAGGACTGCGCGCTCATGATGCACCAGCCTCTCCAACAGTCTCTCCATATTTGAGGTTTGTGGAGGCGCGCCTCGCGCTCTCGCTAATATACCCATCTGGTATGGTAACACCGTGGGACTGCCTCCTGTACCCAAAAACCTGAGAGAAATCATAGACGACTTCATCGATCGAGACAACAGCGTCGCAGTCGTGGGAGCCTCTAGGAATCCCGAGAAGTGGGGATACAAGCTATACAGGTTCTTCAAGTTGGCCGGATACCGGAGGGTCTACCCGGTCAACCCCAGCGCCGATAGCATTGACGGAGATGTAGCCTACCCCAGCCTAGCTAGCCTTCCTGAACCCCCAGATGTTGTTAATGTCGTAGTCCCGCCAAGAGTCGCCAGGCATGTGGCCAAAGAGGCGGCCAGGTTGGGATTGAAGAGGATCTGGTTTCAGCCAGGGTCTGAGGACGAGGAAGCAATAGGAACCTGCCTAAGCGCTGGAATGAAGGTGGTCTGGGGCGCGTGCATGATGGTTGAGAGCAGGAAGAGGGGGATCCTGCCCTGAGACTTTACCTCCTCAGATCGAGAGCGGAGACGTGAGGATCAGCAGGGAGATGTATGCTGCGACTCCTATCACCTTTCTGCTCTTGGATAGCGGACTCACCTCATCTAGGGGAGGGGGGTGCTTGGACAGCATGAAGAACGCAATCAGCAGCGCCATTAAGGGGCTGTACGGCACCGCGAGTATTACGGCTACTACCCCGAGCGCCAGCCTAGCCTTGGGATTCGGCAACAACGCGTAAGCGACATGGCCTCCGTCGAGCTGACCGGCGGGGAGGAGGTTTAGAAACGTGAGAACCAGGCCTACCCACCCAGCAAAAGCGATTGGAGACATTATGATCGTCATGCCTTCAGGGTGCGAGAGTAATCGCTGAATTATGTCGAAGAGTAGAGGTGTCGGAACAAACTGCAGTCCCTCCTCTTTCGCCAGCTGAATCGCTTCCTCTATTGGGATTAGTGGTGAGGTCAAGATCCCTATCACGCTTATCACTACCGCTGGAATGAAGCCAGCTAGCGGTCCTGAAAATCCTAGGTCGAAGATCTCGTCGCGATTTATCGGGATCTTCGCGCTCCTTATGACGGCGCCAAACGTCCC
>DRBY01000142.1 GCA_011042755.1 Thermoproteota archaeon
CTAGTAAGCGGCCTGAAGGACACCATAGAGATAGAGCCGGGCTTGGTTTGGAGAGGGCTCTCGGACAACAAGTACATCATCGTAGAACCTCCGGAGCCTCCTTCTTCTGTGATGGAAGAAGCTAAGGAATTCGTCCTGTCGAGGATAACGCTGGACGAGCTGAGCAAGCTAGAGGAGCTCTACAGAGAGGCAGCCGTTAGGTCGCTGAAGCTGAAGCTCAAGAAAGGGAAGGAGCCGGATGAGAGGACAAAGCGTGCCCTGCAGTCCGTGATGTACTATCTAAAGCGGGACATAGAGGGACTGGGCAAGCTTGAGCCGGTTATGAGAGACCCCGATGTCGAGGATCTGACCCTCCCAGCTAGAGGGTCTAGGAAGATCTACGTATTCCTCTCGGGCCGAACAGGTTGGTTTGAGACAAACGTAGAGCTTTCGGAGGAGGAGGCCAGATTCGTAGTTCTGAAGCTGGCCGAGAAGGTTGGAAGGCAAGTTTCGCTAGCCAGGCCGAGGCTAGAGGGCAGGCTCCCCGATGGCAGCAGAGTCCACGCGCTCTTCGGACCGGCGGCTAGCGAGGGAGGAACCACGTTCACGATCAGGAAGTTCGTCAGGAGGCCAGGCATAGAGGAGCTCATCATATACGGCACCATAACTGTGGAGGCGGCTGCGTACCTGTGGATGATGGTGGAGCACGGGATGTCTGGCTTCATAGTAGGCGAGACGGGAAGCGGAAAGACCACGTTCTTGAACGCTCTGCTATCGCTGCTTCCCAAGGACAAGCACATCGTCACCGTTGAGGATACTCCAGAGATCTACCTGCCTGAGCACGGCAACTGGACCTCTCTGATAGGTCAGCCTCCCGGAGTCGCCGCAGCTGGCCTCAGCATAGCAGACCTGCTGAGAGATGTCCTTAGGATGAGACCGGATTACGTGGTGGTGGGAGAGAGCAGAGGTGAGGAGACTAGGCTGCTAGTTCAGTTCATCCACCTGGGGCACACGGCGTTGACCACGTTCCACTCAGACACGCTTGAGGGCGTCATAGCGAGGCTTACGAGCGATCCAATAAATCTGCCTGAGGAGAGAGTGGCTGATTTCAAGGTGGCCGCGCTGCTCAGGAGGGAGGGTAAGAGAAGGCGTGTGGTTAGGATAGCAGAGATACTCTACGAGAACGGAGAACTCAGGCTAAACGACATCTTCACTCTGAAGTATGACGAGTTGGTGGGCGACCCGCTGAGAAGCAGCATGCTGTTCAGAGAACTCGCCCAGAAGGAGGGTAGGTCTCTGAACGAACTCGTGGAAGAGTACCTCAAGAGGGTGGACGAACTCTCGGCTAGAGTCTCGAAGTTCAGAGCCAAAGTGGCCCTGGCCAGGTGATTTACCCTTGATCTCAAACGAACTTCTCGTTAAGGCCGGAATGTATGATGTGAGACCGGAGACTTTCAAGAAGAGGCTTATCATAATAGCGCTTATCAGCGCTGGGCTGTCCGGAGCCGCAGCCTACTTTAACCTGCTCACCAAGCCATACTACGCCATCCCTCTCGCGGCCATACCTCCCCTGATTTACCTCATGACCCCGTATCTGGGAGTCCTTAGTTTAGCGGGTAGCGTAGAGGAAGATCTCTGGGCCTACCTAGCGTCGCTCTGGATCCTTCAGAGGGTAGGCAGGGCCTTGAGCGACTGCTTCAAAGTTGCGGCCAGCATAGCTCCGAAGAAAGAGGTCAGAGATTACTTCAGGAGGGTTGCCAGCAGGATAATGGCTGCTGGATCACTCTACGGCCTCGAGATAAACATGCGTCTCTCCCCAAGCCAAGCCTGGTCAAGGGTCTACGCCAGGCTTTACGACTACCTAGCGACCAGGGGTGAGGCCATCAGCGAGATGCTAAAAGTTGAGCTAGAGGACTCAATAAACAGGACGCTGATATCCCTGAGGCAGAGGACTGAGAGGCTGATGATGACTCTGATAATCTACACGCTGACGGCCACGATATTCCCCTTCGTCATGATAATGATCTATTCCTTCCAGGCGTTAGCCCAAGAGGGGGGCGTGAGCTCAGGACCGCTCGTAGCCACAATCGCGATAACCGTGGCGCCTTCCCCCCTCTTCGTGTTCCTATTCAAGGTATTCAGCACGAGACTATTCTACTTCAAGAAAGAGACCGTCATGCACGCTTGGATCAGGACCATATCTGTTTTCATCATCCTCTTCGCTCTCATCACCTACGTAGAAGCTAGAGGGCTGAGCCCGCTGCCCGTGGTGCTAGGGAGAACTAGGGCCGCGATGCTGGCTTTAGGCATGGGCGGGATTGCGGGCTACTTGACCATCCGGAAGGAAGAGTGGGTGCTCCGCGGTCAAGCGTTCGACTTTCCAATGCTCCTGCAAGACATCTTTGCGGAGCTCAGGGGTGGGAGGCCGTTCTCAGAGGCCGTGCTATCTGCCAAGGCCCCCTACAAGCCTCTGAGAGATCTCGTGGCCAAGATGAAGGGGTGGGCAAAGCTCAGACTCCCCTACACGGTGATCTTAGAGAACGTCGCAAGGGAAGTCAGATACAGCGTGTCGAGGTTGATCAGCCTCCTCATAATTAATGCTCTCAACGCTGGAGCAGACTTAGAGGAGACGTTCGCCACGATATCTGACTTCACAGGGCGGATCAGGGAACTCTGGATAGATACTGAAGGGCAGAAGGTGGCCAACTACTTGACCGCTCTCCTGGCCTTCTTCCTCGTGGTCGGCTCCTACGTCATGCTCTTTAGGATCCTGAACGTTGAGGCCATCTCTAAGGTAGCTTCTGAGACTGTGAGGAGCGCCATACTCTTCCAAGCGTTCGCTCAGACTACTGTGATTGCGCTGAGCTTGGGCACCGTCCGCACGGGGCACGTAACCTCAGGGCTTAGGGAGCTTGGATTCATGTCGCTGGTGACGCTAGCTGTCATGATGTTCATCTGAACGTTAGCCTCAGTCACTCTGGCAGAGAGATGCCCTGGACCTTTCTTAACGCTCCAAGAGTGCCAAATCGCATAGAACCTGCTTCCTCGTCAGTAATGATTACTTCGAAATTCTCGAGATTCACAGACGAGAGCACTGGACTCAAGAGGTCTTCAGCCGGAGTGGCCAGCATGTCAGTTCCAGGAGCCAGAGGGGAGGCGGCGGGGAGGACCACCAGACTGAACTCAGCGAGTTCTCCCAGCAGGGCGCACTTGAACTTTCGCTTCACCCCCAGCTCATCCCTGAGAGCCACTGCTGGGTGCTCGTGCCCCATCACCACTAGCTCTGCGTCTTTCACATCCGGCAGAGGCTTGTGTCCGTGAAATAACACAAGTTCTCCCAGTCTGAGGGAGGGGTCGTGGAGCGGAACGTCTTCTCTCCTCAGTATGGGGATCAGGAAGTTGTCGTGGTTTCCCCTCACCACGTGGATCTTCACGAGGTCTCGAAGACTCCTGAGGAGGTCGAGAACCTCTACCCACTCCTGCCTCGTTGAAGAGCCAAACTCGTGCTTTACGTCCCCGAGCAGAATTAGGACCTCGGGATCGTACCTCTCTACGGCGGAGATTATCATCGATTTGATCTTTCCATACTGGCTCTTTGGAAGGTGAATCCCGCTCTCAAACAGAACCTCCTCGTAGCCTATGTGGAGGTCTGCCACTATCAAGGCCCCGAGGTCGGCGTGAAACGTGCCGTATGGAAAGAACATCAGCTTTCCAACCCTAACCTCGAACTCGTGAACCACGATCAGGCCCCCTCCACCAAGGCCAATACCATTCGGTGGAACCTCTCCAACATGGCCCTCCTGTCCTCCATCAGAACCACGTCGCTGAGACCCTGCAGTACAATGCCGTGAGCGAAGGGCGACGGCACCTCTAGAGGCGGCAGCTCGACCTCCACGGCCTCGCCGTTTCGAAGGGCTCGCAAGACCACTTCGGCAGCGTCCACATCCATGAAGTCCTCCATAATCTCGCGATACGTCTCTTTCAGCAGGGGGAAGTCCTCTAGCTCCTGCACCGCCTTCAGCAGAATCTCCGCGCTCGCCTGCTGCCTGCTGACCCGAATCTCGTGCCCCTTGTAGTTCCTCAATATCATCAGGCCTCTCGAGGCCACGTGCCTGAATCTCCGCCTCAGCAGCTCAGTGTTGGCGAGAGCCTCCCTCAGCGTGTCTCTTAGGGTGTCTGGATCGAGCTCAGAGAGGAGTCCTCGCGGCTTGACTCCCCTCGGGAACACTAGAGCGAAGCCGTTATCGGCGACCACGACGCCGAGATTCCTCCTGACTTCCTTCCCAACAACGTACGCCAACGCCCTTGAGAGAGCATCGTTGGCGCGCCTGCCGATGAGCGTGTGGAATACCCTGTAGGCGTTGCCATTCTCTCCTAGGTAGGTCTCCACCAGTATCACCCTGTCTGACGGGAACTTCTCAACCCCCAGCGACCTCAAGAATAGCAGCTGTTCCTTGACATATTCGTAGACGGCTTCCGCAGTATTGAAGTCAGTAGAACACGCTCTAGCTATCTCTCGCACGATCTCTTCACCGCTCCTGCCAGACGCTATCTCTTCTGCAAGTTCCGCCCTGAATTTGGCTATTTCAACGGCTAAGTCGTAGCTCAGAGGCAGCATCTCGCTGAACCAAGATGGGACGGTGGGCTTCTGGTCGAAGGCTGGCCTTACGTAGACTCTGAGTCCCTTCGCCCTGACGAACTCATACACCCTGCCAGCCAAGACAAACCTGTCGCCGGGAGAGAGCCTCTCCACAAACTCCTCTTCCAAGTTCCCTATGTACCTGTTGTTCTCGGCGTTGTAGACCTTCACTGCCACCTCGTCTGGTATGGTTCCTATGTTCGTGGCGTAGATCACTCTGCCGTACTTGCCCCTCCTGCCAAAGGCCCCCTCCTCGGGGTCGTACCAGATCTTCCCGTAGACCTTGTACGTCTCTAGCTTAGAGTAGCCGCCTGACAGGTACTTCAGCACGGCCTCGAAGTCTTCCCAGCTGAGGTTCCTGTAGGGATACGCTCTCCTGACGAGATTGTAGGCCTCTCTGGCATCCCACTTCTTCTCTAGGGCCATTCCCACGA
>DRBY01000081.1 GCA_011042755.1 Thermoproteota archaeon
CGGCAGGGTGGCGCCCGTCTTCCTCGTCTCGAACGTGACGGGAGAGGGTCTCGACCTCCTGAAGTCGTTCATCAATATGCTCCCGCCGAGAATAGACTGGTCCGAGAGGCAGGGAGGGAAGCTCCTCTGCTACATCGACGAGAAGTTCGACGTGACCGGAGTCGGCCTCGTGGTCGCCGGGCTGATAGAGTCTGGGTCCATCACGTCGGGAGAGAGGGTCCTGCTGGGGCCGTTTGACGACGGGTCCTTCCGCACGGTCAGGGTCAGATCTATCCACGTGAACAGGCTCCCCGTCGACAGGGCTGTGGCTGGCCAGATGGCTGGCCTGGCATTGTCAAACGTGGAGTACGATGAGGTAAGGCGCGGAATGGTCCTCCTAGACCTCAACGAGAAGCCTAGGGCTGTGAGGGAGTTCGAGGCCAGGATAAGAGTTCTGCACCATCCGACCACGATAAAGCCAGGCTATGAGCCGGTAATTCAGCTCAAGACGATCAGACAGAGCGCCAAGCTGGTCTCCTGCACGAAGGGAATCTTGCGGAGCGGAGACGTAGACACAGCCGTCTTTAGGTTCAAGATCAGGCCGGAGTACATCACCGTTGGAGACGTATTCTTCTTTAGAGAGGGTAGGACTAAGGGAATGGGCAGAATCACTCGACTCATTGCCTGATAGACCTTTGCGTTTTTTGTAACGAAGTTTAACGAGAGAGTGGCGGAAGTTTATCTTAAGTCGGTGGGCGCTGAAGCGAGAGTCATGTTTAGGGAAGTCTCGCTCTCTGAGAGGCTTGAGAGGCTGCTCAAGCTACTGACCAACGACTGTCCAAACGTGGAGGCGGCCGCGTTGGTGAGCACAGACGGGCTGATAATGGCCAGCGCGCTGAACGGGGACGCTGACGAGGATAAGGTGGCAGCGATGAGCGCCGCACTCCTGTCCGTTGCCGAGAAGATTGGAAGAGAGTTGGGGAGGGGTGATTTTGAGGCTGCGATAGTCAGGGGCTCTGAGGGCCTCGCGATAGTCACGCCGGTAGATAGTGAAGCCTTACTCGTGGTTCTTGCTGGTAAGAGGTCGAGGCTCGGGCTCATCCTATACGAGATGAAGCACGTCTCGAACATGCTGAAGCAGGAGCTGAAGGGCGTCCAGCCCCTATAAGATCGACAGGAACCCTGTTTGGCCCTGAAGTCACATTAGGAGCGTTAAAATCTCTCGGAGGTCTCTAATTATTCGCCCCCGAAACCCGAACTCTGCCGCCGCCCTCCAGCAGCTCGCGTAGTCCCGCCTGCAAACCCAGACAGCCTCTACTCTCAGCCCTGCTCTCGAGATCTCGGCCAGCTGGTCGAGGTGGTCGTCAACAAGAACCACAGGGCCACTCTCACGCCTAAGCACGATGCTAACCTGTCTCAGTCTATCTGGAGCGTCTTCCCTCGTTATGAGATCGTGAACAAACCTCCTCAGACCGTGAAGCTCCAAGGCAGCCTCTGCGGCCGCGCGGGACTGCAGAGTCACTACGTAGATTCTGCACTTAACGCTCAGAGTCTGCAGAACCTCTCTCACTCCAGGGTAGAGCTTAGAACGCTCAATCGCTTCCATCTCGCGTTTGCGGATCACCTCGTTGACTACCCAGTACTCATCGCTCCCCCAGAACTCTCTCAGCATCGCCCTGATGCTGACCACATCTTTCCCTAGCAGCCTCGAGATTTCTGCCTTGACTCTGAGCCAATCCACTGGCAGAGTCAGCAACGTGCCGTCCATGTCGAAGGAAACAATCTGAGTCTGCATCGGCCGCACTCGCGGGCCAAGTCTAAAATCTTAGTCTCGAGAAATCTAGTAGTCTTGGACGTCACGCGCCTTGGTCGGATTCTCTCCTAAACGCCCAGACCCCGCTTCTAAGCCTCCAAAGTTTAAAGGAAACTCGTTATACGGCCCAATCTCGACCTGCGTTGCCGGGCCTGTTAGAGCTAGTTCGTGACTGGATCGCTGGGTACCCGGCTGGCGTTGAACGAGTTCTCTCCATGGTTGGGATCGAGATTCACTGGTTCATCCTGCAGTACGTTTTGGGTCTCCCTCTGCTCGCAGTCATAGCCGAGGCAATATGGATGAAGAGCGGAGATGAGCTGTGGAAGAGGCTGTCCAGAACGCTGACTAAGGGTTTCGTCGTCGTGTTTGCAGTCGGCGCGGCCACTGGCACCGCCGCCGAGTTTGGCCTCATTCTGCTCTGGCCCAACCTAGCTGAGGTCGCCGGCCGGTACATTTACTTCCCGCTCTACATGGAGATATTCGCCTTCATCATGGAGTGCGTCTTCGTGTACATCTACTTCTTCGCTGAGGAGAGGCTCTCCAGGCGGGCGCACCTGCTAGCGGGAATCTTAGTAGTCGTGGGCGCTTGGTACTCTGCCTCCATGATTCTCAGCGTGAACTCATTCATGCAGGCGCCTGCAAACGTTGTAGCGGGCTACGATCCCCTAACTGGGACCTGGGCTCCACCAAAGGTTATCTTGCAGGTTCCCAGCCAGATAGCCCAGGCCCTAGATGTCGATAAGCTCTCTGCCAGCGGAGCGGAGATCCTGGGAACTCAGGGCGCCAGTGTCGCAATATCATTTCCGTCAGGGCTCGTCAGGACCCTCATGGCTGAGGCGCTTGCCGGAAAGACCGTTGGCGAGAGCAGCCTGGTGGCCATAGCCAGGCCTGAGGCGGCTCAGGTTTTGGCGTCTGTTCCGCTGAAGAGCATCTTAAACTCGATCCTCGAGACCACAGTCCTGAGCGCCGGAGTCTACACGCTCGCTTTCAGATCTGGCGGATACTTGGCTACCCTCATCCACGCCATAGGAGCTGGAGTAACAGTCTCTGCCTTTACGGTCATGGGAGCCTATTCTCTGAGGCTCATAACCTGCAGAGAGGACGACCAAGACCGAGAGTACTACCGCATGGCGCTTAGATTCGCGGCGGCGGCTTCCCTCATCGCCATAGCAATTCAGGGGATCGGATCTGGACACGCGATGGGCGTGGCCGTCGTTAGGCACAACCCGGAGAAGCTCGCGGCAATGGAGGGGACCTCCTCAGGGATCACTAGCGTGCCCAAGTTGATCGGTCTTGAGGGCTTAATTCACGAAAAGCTCATCCCTCGGCTGGCCTACAGCTCGACTCAGGCTAAGATTCCGGACTATGATGCCATAGGTCCGTCGTACAGGCCGCCTCTCATCATCCACTACATGTACTACGCCAAGCTGGGCCTGGCCGTACTGCTGGGCCTGACGGCCCTGGGGATGACCCGCCACGCCGTGAGGCATGATTCTGCGCCGGGCTGGTTCCTCAAGGTCTCGGTAGTCTCCCCAGCCCTAGCTCACGCGACCAGCTTCCTCGGCTGGGGAGTGAGGGAGGCAGGAAGGAAGCCCTGGGCGATCTACGCAATAATGGATGTCCAGGCGGAGTTAACGGCGAACCCGCCTCCAACCTGGCAGCTGGTGGGAGTAGCGGTCTACCTCGCCGCCATCCTGACGCTGCTATGTCTCGTCGTTTACAGGTATCTCTGGAGGAGGTGATGCATGTGCCAGAGCCCGCGTCGGTAATAGGAATACTCTCGCTCGCGTACGGCATTCACATCGTCCTCGTCAACCTCGACATCGCGCTGGCCACGCTGATCCCCACCCTCAAGGGGATTGGGGAGAGGAGGGGTGACTGCTTCTTAGTCAACAGGGCCAAGACACTCATGAGGTACTACGCGAGCACTTACGCCGTGGCTGGCGTCTTTGGGACAGCCTTCACCGTGGCTCTCCTATCCTTCTACCCATCGTTCGTCGCCTTCGTTGGCCACATAGCTTGGACCCCCTTCGGGCTGGCGGTCCTCACGATAGCGTTGAGGTTCCTTACGATAGCTGGCTACTGGTACCTGTGGGACCGCGTGTCCAGCAGGACGCACCTCGTGATCGGGATTACCATGGCGGCCTCAGGTCTGCTCATTCCCTTTGGGTTCAGAGCCGTCTTTGCCCTCCTCAACGCGCCGTTTGGGCTGCACCTCAGGCCCCAGCCATACCTCGTAGCATCGGAGACCCTGCTCTCCAACCCCACATTTGCTCCCCTCTACCTGAAGAGCGTCTTTGGAGCCATGGCAGCCGGGACTCTAACGCTAGCCTCTGCCTACGCTTGGCGCTACTTCAAAGTAGACGAGAGCCTCAAGGAGAGGTATGCCAGTTTGGTGAGCCGCCTCCTACCGGCGGGCGGGCTCTTCCTGACGGCAATGCTGCCACTCGGGTTCTGGTACGTCATCGGCCTGCTGGCGGTATCTCAGTACAAGTTCATCAACATATTTGGGAGGTGGCTAGGTCCGGGCATTGAGCCAGCCCGAGACTACAGCCTGATCTTCATCCTGAAGATGGGGCTCGTTGCCGTGCAGATCGGAGTCCTCCTGTACGTGTTTCAGAGAGTTCTGAAGGTCGGTGAGCTCGACGACAGGTCTCTCCGATGGACTAGGCTGGCTGGTCCCGCCGCTCTGGCTACCGTGTTAGTCGGAGAAATGCTGAACGCTTACAGCCAGCTCCCCTACTTCATCGCGAGGCCCGACCTGTTCCAGTTCATGCCTAGGCACATGGTGGAGGCTCTCTCGGCTGAGTCCGTCAACACGCTGGCGAACCTCCCAGGCGTGTACATCGTCACTGGAGCGATGCTAGCTCCCCTCCTGGCCGCAGTGGCCGCCCTGTTCTACATCACGCTGACGGAAGCCGGAGAGCCGGAGAGTGAGGAGGAGATTCCGTCAGATCAGGAGGTGGAGGATAAGGAGGCCGAGATGCCCGAGCACTCTAGCGATTGAGGTCGCATCTCTTGCCTGCGCCGTCGCTCCGCGCAGAGGAAATTAGGTCAGCCTTACCAAGGATCAAATAGCGGGCTAGGACCAATTGAGTAGTGCCTTCCAGAGCCGAGCTGGCGGCCATCGGGTCAATTGCTGTTTCCGTGATCATGGTGGGCGTGAAGGCTCTCGTC
>DRBY01000009.1 GCA_011042755.1 Thermoproteota archaeon
CCGGAGATTCAGCCCTCCTGGTGATAGGAACCCCTGCTAGCGGGTTGGAGAAGGGCCTGCCGGGCCTGGCTGAGGGGACCTACTGGACGGACGATAGAGAGGCGATACTAGGAGCCACCGCGGCCAAGATGCTGTCTGCCAAGCCTGGGGACAGAATTGAAATCCTGAAGAAACCGTACGACCGAGAGGGGCTCTCCGTAAAGGTCGTGGGGATTCTATCTTCTACTGGAACGTTCTTGGAGGATCAGGCGATATACCTCCCTCTAGAGACCGTCCAGGAATTCTACGGCCAGGAGGGGACCGTAAACCTAGTTTTCGTGAGGGTAGACGACCCAGAGGCCGCTGATAGCGTGAGGGAGATCCTAGTTGAGAGGTATCCCGACCTCATGATAGTGGAGACCGACCAGGTGATGGAGAATGTTAGCTCAATACTTGGCATACTAGACGCGGTTCTGCTGGGCATAGGAAGCATCTCCATGCTCATAGCTGGCTTGAGCATAACGAACTCAGTCATGATGAGCGTAAACGAGAAGGTTAGAGAGATAGGCATCTTGAAGGCCCTGGGGTACACGAGGAGCGAGATCCTGCGGATATTCCTCCTGGAGGGGCTTGTTTACTCCGCCGTCGGCGGCCCGATCGGAGTTGGCGCCGGCGTGCTCACGGCCAAGTTCGTGTCCTCGGCCCTCTCTGTGAGGGGGTACGTGCTGCCGCTGGAATTTGGCGTCGAGGCAGTCGCCTTCGGAATTGTGATCTCGCTTGCAGTCAGCCTGATCGCGTCTATCCCCCCGGCAAGGAGAGCGGCGAACATGAGAGTGGTGGAGGCGCTGGCCCATGAGTGAGCCAATGGTAAAGCTGGTAGATGTGTACAAGGCCTACAAGATCGGGAAGAGGTACTTGGTAGTGCTGAAGGGAGTGAACCTAGAGGTCGAGGGGGGAGAGTCAGTTGCCATCTTGGGCAAGAGCGGGTCCGGCAAGACGACTCTCCTCAACATAATCGCGGGCCTCGACAGGCCTTCCTATGGCCACGTCTACGTCGACGGGGTGGACCTGGTCTACCTGAGCGAGAACGAGCTGGCCAAGTTCAGGAGATCCACGATCAGCTTCATCTTCCAGAGCTACAACCTTATATCAGAACTCACGGCTCTCGAGAATGTCTTGCTGGCGCAGAAGGCTAGGTTTGGAAAGACGGACAGGGTGAAGGCCATGCAGATCCTGAAGCTCGTCGGCCTGGAGGAGCACGCTAATCACAGGCCGCACGAGCTTAGCGGGGGGCAGCAGCAGAGGGTCGCCATAGCAATGGCCCTCGCAAAGTCTCCGAAGCTGATAATCGCGGACGAGCCAACCGGGGCTTTGGACAGCAAGACAAGAGAGCGGGTGCTGGACCTCCTGCTGGAGGCCAAGCAAAAGCTCGGCACGACGCTCTTGGTTGTGACCCACGATGAAGACGTAGCTAGGAGGATGGAGAGAATAATCCGAATCAAGGATGGGGAGATAGTCGAAGTAGGAACGAGGCGACCTCACCCCGCTGTACCAGACCAGCTGGTTCTCCTCTCAGCGAGGGGATGAGCCCTTGAGCAGTGTAGTGTGTGCTGTAACTATAGTTTCCTCCCTAATCTCCTTAATCTCTGCTGCTTTGTCTACGCTAAAGCCGGAGCTAGCTGAGTTACCCTCTGAGCCCCCACTAGTGTCTGTAATAATACCGGCGCGTGATGAAGAGGAGAACATAAGATCGTGTGTGGAAAGTGTTCTACGTCAGGATTACCCCAAGAAGGAGATCATAGTCGTGGCAAACGGTTGCAGGGATCGCACTGCAGAGATAGCGAGATCGCTTGGCGTCGAGGTCCTAGAGCTGGAGGAGGCAAGTAAGCCCAAGGCGCTGAACTTAGGGGCTTCTTATGCGAAGGGAAACTTGTATCTGTTTCTTGATGCGGACACGGTTCTCCCGCGTGGGGCAATACGGAGATTACTTAGATACATCTGCCTGTCCGATGATATTGGCGCAGTCGTCGCTGCCAAGGACTTCGTTGGCGAAGAACTCCACTCACTGCTCGCGAGGATAGAATACTCGATCATAGACGTGGTGAGCCGAGTTCAAGGGCTCTTTGGGACTACGTTCATCTACTCGGGTGCCTGCAGCCTCGTTAGGAGGGAGGCCTTCTGGGCTGTCGGCGGATTTAGCAACGTGTACCCGTCTGAGGACGGGGATTTCGGTCTGAAATTGATGGAAGCAGGGTTCAAGGTAAGATATGCTCCCGACGTCGTGGTGACGCAGAGACTGAGATACAGCTTCAGTCAGTGGGTGAGGTACAGGTACGAGATCTCGAGGAGCCACTTTATGAGGATGGTTGAGCACTATGAGTGTCTGCTCCGCAAGGACTCCGTGACCATACTGACCCTCGTGGTGCCATCCTATCTTTACTCGACTCTAATGTTGGGTCTCCTCTTGTACAATCTGCTGTCTAACCTCATAGCCCTCGAACTGGTCGGTTCTCTGAAATATGTGATGATAACGCTGGCGCTAATCTTACTCTCCAAAACTGAGATCTACTCTATGCTCCTAGGGATATCTGCCTACATGGCCTCATACGCTGCTTACCTTAGCGTAACTAACAGGACGAAACTAGCATTCCTTCTTCCTCTGTACATGGTGGTCTACGCGCCCCTAGTCGGCTTTGCTGAGAGCATCGGCGTACTATCGGCCTGCCTTCACATCGCAAGAAGGGAGAGGGAAGAGGAGCCTGCAGTTGCTTCATGCTTGGGATTTCCAGCAGTGTTTTGGGTGCGTGGAGATACCGGCTTCTCGTTTTTCTGTGCTTTAGGCGCCCTTGACCTGAGATAACGTGACTGTGCAGAAGAATCTATGCTGAGACGACAGGGATGACTCAGAGATTCACCAAAAAAAGACATTAGATAGCATGCCCCAATCGTTGAAGTTCTGAGAGCGCCAAGCGATCACGATTAGGCATATATAGCAAGAGGCTGCGAGAACGGGTGGTGCTCATTATGGCTGGCGGTGGTCGCGTTTGGCCGCCGTGACGAGTCCGAGCCTGTTTTCTCCGTAACTCCCTACGAGGTCTCGGGGGAGGTAGACTACGATCGACTGATAAGACAGTTCGGCTTTAAGACCATCAACGAGAACCTGCTGAACAGGTTAGCGTCCCTGGCTGGAGATCTTCACCCTCTCCTCACCAGAGGCGTGTTCTTCGCTCATAGGGACTTGGACGTGCTGCTAGACACGGTAGAGCGAGGTGGGGAGTTCTACCTGTACACCGGCAGGGGGCCATCAGGTCACGTCCACATAGGCCACATGGTACCGTGGGTGCTGACGAAGTGGCTCCAAGACAGGTTCAAGGTCAGGCTCTACTTCCAACTCACAGATGACGAGAAGTTTCTCCACAGGAGGGAGATGAGACTGAGCGAGGCTCGGTCTATGGCGGTAGAGAACGCTCTAGACATTGCCGCCCTTGGATTCAACCCAGAGCTAACGCTCATATTCCGCGACACAGACCTCATCCGGGTTCTGTACCCCGTAGCTCTGAAGGTGGCCAAGAGGCTGACGCTATCCACGGTGAAGGCAGCCTTTGGCTTCAGCGACGAGACAAACGTCGGTCTGACGTTCTTCACGAGCATACAGGCAGCTCCTGCGTTCCTAGAGTCTGAGCTGAAGGGGAGGCCCGTACCCTGCCTCGTCCCGCTGGCCGTCGATCAAGATCCGCACTTCAGGCTGGCTAGAGACGTTGCACCGAAGCTGGGATACCCCAAGCCATCAATTCTCCACTCGAGGATCTTGCGAGGCCTGCGGGGCGAGGCGAAGATGAGTTCCAGCGATCCGAGGAGCGCGGTCTTCACGACCGACTCGCCAGATGAAGCGCGTAGGAAGATCATGGCCGCATTCACCGGCGGCAGGCCCACTGTAAGAGAGCAGAGAGAGCTGGGTGGCAATCCCAGCAACTGCGCGGTCTTCGAGTACTTCAGAGCGCTGTTCGAGCCCAGCGATCGCAGGCTCGAAGAGAGGAGACTAGCATGCGTGTCCGGGAATCTGATCTGTGGGGAGTGTAAGGCTGAGCTGGCAGAGAGAGTCACCAAGTTCTTGGTGGAGCACCAGAGGAAGAGGGAGGCCGTCAGGGACATGCTTGACAGGTTCATGGATCCTGCGAAGTTCGGCCTTTGAGATCGGGGGCGTAAAAATAGTACCTCGCTCTCACGGTGGGTGAGTCGACACGCTCGAGCGCCTCCAGGCTCCTGCTCCAGCTTGGAACGATTTGGCTGAAGAGGAATTCAGGCCGCGGCCACCGGATCTTTTATACTCCTCACACGGCCTGTGGGCCGATGCCCCCCAAGGCAGTGATCCTCAGAGTCTCAGGGATAGTTCAGGGCGTTGGCTTCAGGCCATTCGTGTTTAGAATCGCTCGCAAAGCTGGTGTTCGCGGTTACGTCAGAAACATGGGGGGCAGCGAAGTCGAGGTCAGGCTGGAGGGGGAGGAGCATTCTATTGCAGAGTTCCTCAGGCTCCTCCTCCTGGAGAAGCCTCCTCCTGCGAAGATAGAAGAACTCACGCTCAGCGAGGATTATCCCACTGGAATTGACGACTTCAGGATATTACCCAGCCAGGAGGGGGCCCAGCTCTACTCCATGATTCCCCCAGATATCGCAGTCTGCGAGGATTGCCTGCGTGAGGTCTACGACCCTAAGGACAGGCATTACCGTTACGCGTTCAACAGCTGCGCGTGGTGCGGACCGAGATTCTCCATGATCGAGTCGGTTCCCTATGACAGGCCCAACACGGCCATGCGAGACTTCCCCCTCTGCGATAGGTGCAGAGAGGAATATGAAGACCCAAAGAACGTCAGGAGGTTCCACGCTCAGGGAA
>DRBY01000080.1 GCA_011042755.1 Thermoproteota archaeon
AGGCGGGAAGGCGGATCCGATTCCTGGGTGGAGTCTTGGGGCAGTCTCCAGACCACCCAGTAGACCCCCTGCACCCGTGGACGGGTTACCTGAAGGGGTACGCGTTCACTGTGGAGTGAGATCAGATCAGGGTGGTCTGGCGGCCCCTCCTAGGCCGAGCCTCGCGGATCGGTATGTAGACTACTCTCTTACCTTCTAGCCTGACCTCGAGCCTGTCTCCCTTCGCCAGCCTAAGACTGTCCACGAAGGTCTTGGGCAGGGTCACGTGATAGGTTCGGTACCTCCTCCCCTCTCTCTCCCAAACCTTCTCCTGAAGTTTAACGACTATGCGGGGCAGAATAATCCCCCCTAGTTGTTCGGCCGGCTTAACCAGAATCCCGCCTCTGCCAGAGGATCTGCGAGCTCTCCAGAGACGTAAGCTCTGATTAAGTCCTTGGGATCTGTGAAGCTCAGGGTCATCACCGCGACTTCCTCCTCGATGAGCATCTCGGCAACCGAGGGGGCCAAGGCTCCTACCACTATGTCTACCTCTAACTCCCTAACGAACTCCAACACCTCGCCAGAGCATCCACCGCCTATCTGAAAGAACTCCGCTTCTTCAACCAGCCCCGAGTCCCCTATGCCCATGTAGAGTATGCCCGAGCACTCGGCGCAGTCTTGGCAGACCTTAACTCCCTCTCCGCCGTACGATACGAGTATCGCTAGTCTGATCAACTTTGGGTCGAGGGGCTTCGTTTCAAGTGGCTTAAAGACTTGCGCACCCGCTACAACTCAAAGTCGAGTGAGGTGAGCTTGAAACCAGCGCCCTCGTTTTATTGAAATTGACGCTAAGGGAGAGTTGAATGATCCCGGCGGTATTTCGAAGGCTCTGCCCAGACTGTGATGAGGATCTGGTGACTCACGGCGACGCTTGCGCTTCGTGCTTGCCAGAGTCCAGAATAGGCAAAGTGATGGGTCTGCTTGAGGAGTACGAGAGGTTCTTCGAAGCCTGCGTCGGCTCGAGGCCCTGGTCTATTCAGAGGAATTGGGCTAGGAGAGTGCTCCTCAGAGAGAGCTTCGCGATGCTGGCCCCAACAGGTGTGGGTAAGACCGCGTTCGGTCTTGTGACCTCGCTGTTCCACCATCACGTAAACTGGGGCCGATCATATGTGATAGTTCCCACGGTACTGCTCGTTCAGCAGTCCAAGGAGGACTTAGAGGCTTATGCGCAGAGATCCATCCAAAGAGGTGCGGCTGACGACCCTCCGCGGATCTTGGCTTACTGGGGTGGAATGAGTAAGAAGGAGAAGGAGGAGACCCTCGAGGCCATATCCTCAGGCGACTTTGACGTTCTGGTGACCACGTCGCAGTTCCTCTCAAGGAATCTAGATTACCTCCTTGGGAAGGAGTACGGGTTCGTATTTGTCGACGACGTTGACTCCCTCCTCAAGGCCTCGAAGAACATCGACCGAGTACTCATGCTAATCGGATTTGACGAGAGGGATATCAGGTCAGCTCTCAGGGACCCCACATATCGACCCGAGAAGAGTCCAACTGGGTCCCTCGTGCTATCAACGGCGACGGGCAGGCCTGGGCCAAGAGCAGTCCTCTTCAGGAGGCTCTTGGGATTCGACATCGGCGCCCTCAGGGGAACTACTCTCAGAAACGTCGAAGACGTCGTGGTTAGATCCAGGCAGTTGGACTCTCTGACGGAACTCGTCAGCCAGATGGGAGACGGCGGAATCGTGCTCCTCGCCGACATGTCAGAAGCTGATCGGGTCAAGTCGGCTGTAGAGGCGGCAGGCGTCACGGCTGAAGTCGTCGTCGGCTCAGAGGAGGAGGCGATAAGGCAGTTCGCGGGGGGTGAGATTGGCGTTCTCATAGGGGCTGCGAAGCCCTACGGCGTACTCGTCCGAGGGCTCGACCTGCCTGAGAGAGTCAGGTACGCTCTGTTCTACGGAGTCCCCAAATTCTCAGCCACCGTGGCCGAGGTTGATCAGCTCAGCGAGAGAGCTTTGGCAGTCTATCTCGGCATTCTATCTCCCGTCTTAGGCCCGAGAGCTGCAGGTCTCTCTAGGAAGCTCAGGCTAGGTAAGTTCTCTGCCGAGGATGTCGAAGAAGCCAGGAAGCTAGTGGCTCAGGCGATGAGCGATCCCTCCGTGTTGGAGAAGGTGTCTCGCCTCGCCACGTTAGTCGTGGAGGCGACCGATCAGGGCGTCAGGCTGGTCATACCAGACGTCCGAACCTACATCCAAGGGTCGGGGAGAACCTCCCGACTCTACCCGGGAGGTCTCACTAAGGGCGCGTCCTTCCTCCTCGACGAGGGGCCCTTGCTAGACGCCTTCCTCAGGAGGGCTAGCGCATACGAGCTGGAGTTCAAAGACCTCTCCGAAGTGGATCTAGAGGCGCTGAAGAGAGAGATAGATGAGGACAGGAAGAGGGTGAGGGAGGCTGCCAAGGGAGAGATAGCAAAGACCGCAGAACTCCTCAAGACCGCTCTATTCATAGTAGAGAGCCCCAACAAAGCTAGGACCATAGCGAGGTTCTTCGGCAGGCCCTCTAGGCGCATAGTGGAGGGTCTGCCTGTTTACGAGGTATGCGCGGGCGGATTGCTGCTCACGATAGCTGCGAGCGGAGGGCACGTGGTCGATCTCACCACGGTCGGAGGGTACCACGGCGTGCTCATCGAGGATGGGTCATTCATCCCGGTGTACACGACTCGAAAGAGGTGCAGATCCTGCGGGCATCAGTTCACGGACTTCGATCGCTGCCCGCTCTGCGGCTCTGAAGATCTCTTTGACTCTCAGGAGTCTATCGAGGTCCTCCGAAAGCTCGCTTTCGAGGCTGGCAAGGTGATTATCGCCACAGATCCAGACACGGAGGGCGAGAAGATCGCTTGGGACCTCGCTCAGCTCTTGTCCATGTTCTCGGAGGAGGTGAGGAGAGCCGAGTTTCATGAGGTCACGAAGAGAGCCATCTCCGACGCGCTTAAAGATCTGCACGACGTGAGCGAGCCGCGCGTCAAGGCTCAGATCGTCCGGCGTGTTGAAGACAGGTGGATTGGCTTTGAACTCAGTCAGGAGCTTCAGAGGGTATTCAAGAACAGGAACCTCTCTGCTGGAAGAGCTCAGACGCCCACGCTCGGCTGGATCATACAGAGGTACCACGAGTACCGGAAGCGGAAGGACGTGACGCTCGTTCAGGCTGGAGACCTGCTCAGGCTCACGCTTGACGGTAAGGTGGGAGAGCCAGGACCCGCGACCGTGAACGTGGTTAAGGTCGGGGAGGAGGAGCTGGAGCTGTCTCCGCTACCGCCCTTCACTACGGACGAAATGCTGAGGGAGGCCAGCCGGATCCTCAAGCTGGGCGCCAAGGAGACGATGGCTCTGGCTCAGGATCTCTTCGAGGCGGGTTTGATAACCTACCACAGAACCGACAGCACTAGAGTGTCGGACGCCGGGCTCAGGGTGGCGAGGGAGTACCTCGGGGACGATTTCGTCCCGAGGCGCTGGGGCGAGGGAGGAGCTCACGAGTGCATAAGGCCCACGAAACCGCTGCCAGTTGAGGAGTTAATCCAGTACCTCAGGGAAGGCCTGATACCCTCTGAGGGCATCACTAGAAATCACTTGAGGCTCTACAGGTTGATATTCGGTCGGTTCATGGCGTCGCAGTCCAAGCAAGCCCGGGTGCGGAGGGCCAAGTACGTACTGACCATCGCAGACAGGCGGGTCGATGTGGAGAGGATTGAGCAGGTCCTGGTCGGCGGCTGGTCTAAGTACTACCCCTACGGGCTGAGGCTGGAGAGGCCCCTACCAGAGGGGCCTCTTGAAGTGGAGATTAGACACCTCAAAGTTCCAGGAGCACCCCTCTACACTCAAGGCGACGTTATCAGGCTGATGAAGGAGAAGGGGATAGGGAGACCTTCCACGTACGCTACGATAATTGATAGGCTCCTCACGCGTAGGTACGTCATCGACAGGAAGGGGAGGCTCTTCCCGACTAAGCGGGGAATCATGGTCTACGACTACCTGATTAGCAGGTACCCTGATCTGGTGAGCGAGGAGAGAACGGCAAATCTCGAGGAGCGGATGATCGCTGTAGAGGAGGGCCTCCTAGACTACCAAGAGGTGCTCGCTGACGTGTACTCTGAGATAAGATCGAAAGTGGGAGGGGGGAGGGGGGCTAACCTTCCTGGCCCTCCTCCACCAAGTAGAGCTCGTCTCCTCTGAGTTCCAGTTTCATCTCAGGGTGGAGCTTCCTGTAGCGGGCCAGCGCCGCTATCCTGAGTTCTGATGGAATCATCGTTAGCATAGATGCGGGAGCCCTGCCCCACACTCTCAGCATTGTGGTTATCCTCTTCTCGACATTTGGCCACACTTTACCCATCAGCATTTCCTCAAACTGTCTTACCGTCTCCTTCAAGGACTCGATCGATTTTTCTGCTTCTTGAAGCGTCTTGAAGGCCTCGGGAGCGTCCCCAATATCTACGAGCACATCGGCCCTGGCGAGCTTCTTCTCGATCTTTATGGCTCGATCCTCTATTCCGACCAGCCCTTCTTCTTTGTAGCCGGCAGCGACGGACACAATTGCCTGCAGCTTAGACCTGGCTTTCTGAATCCTCGCTCTGATCTCCTCAAGGGAGGGTACGGTGACGCGCTCTGGCGGTGGTGCTGGCTTCTCCTCGACCCTAGGAGGCGGGGCAGGTGGTGCTCTCTTGGGTTCGGGCGGAGGTGGAGGAGGTTGTGGCGGCGCCTTCTCAACTTCAGGCTTCTCTAGTACTG
>DRBY01000106.1 GCA_011042755.1 Thermoproteota archaeon
CTACTTGGTCGGGTGGTCTTGAGAAATTCTCGGTGGAGAACGCATAGAGTGTGATGTGCTCTATGCCGAGTTCGTCGCACCAGCCGAGGATTTCCCTCACCTTCTTTGCGCCGAGCCTGTAGCCATCTACCAAGTCCAACCCGAGGGACCTCGCGAACCTCCTGTTACCGTCGAGTATCACCCCGATGTGACTAGGCACCGGGCCCTCTCTGAGCTTGCTTAGGAGGTACTTCTCGTATACTGGGATCTGAATTTTCCTCAGGCAGGCATAGACTATGTCGCCAAGTTTTACTACCAGCCGCGAGCGCATCTCCACAAATCACCATCTCACAGCCTGCTGACGAGGAGTTCTAACTCCTCGCGCGTGGCTGTGAACTCGACCATGCTCAGGCCATCTTTAGAGTATGTAGAGTCAGTGCTCAACTCGATCCCTTGGAGAGAACTCATGTTGAGCACACGACATTCAAGAACTTTTGGATCAATCGAAGCCCCCTCAGAGGCCAGCACGGCTCGTAGCTTGACGTCTCCCGAGCCGTCGATCACTACGGCCATGACGAGGTACATGCCTTGCAGACCCTCTGGCGGCTTCCTGACGACCAGCTTCAAGGGCGTCGAGTCTCGACTGGCCAAGAAGTACGCCCTCCTAATCAGCTCATCGTCGAACAACCTCTCTCCTTGGCTCGTGGAGATTAGAGACTCAAGCGCGTCCTTTGCGTCTTTGGGTGGGCCCCACACGACGACCATGACACTCTCCCTGAATGCGAGCAGCGAGGCTACATTCTTGTCCTTCTCACCAGCGGGCGTCTTGCCTACGGCGAAGAACACGGTGTATCCAGAGAACCTGTATCTCAGAGTCCCGCTAACGGCCAGCGCCTTGTATACCCTCTGCCTGCTCTCATTCTTCAAGTAATAGACGACGGCTCGCACTGGAATGGCTTCGCTGCATTTTGCTATGCACCCACCGTTAGGAAGAACGAGGACTTCCACATCGCCCGAAGATATCGTGGCGCGCCTCACTCCGAGGAGCCGGGTCTCAGGCCCCTTCAGGTGCTCTACCAATTCAGGCTGGGACTCCCACTCCCCCAAGAAGAGTACCGTCAATTCTCGAGCTTCTGTAGGTAGGACTTCCATCCAGGGCTCGGGTTGAAAAGAGTACTCGCTGAGGGCGTTGCCTTTCACTCTGGGGTATATGAGTATAACAGAAGCGGCAGCGATCGCCAGCAAGACAAGCAGCGCTGCAACTCGTCTGAGCATGCTCAGGCGTACAGTAATGCGAACTATATAAGGAAGATTTTGCGTTCTCCGTGCCGCACTTACTCAATCTGTGGAACGCCCAAACTATATATGCCCACGCGGTTCGCCACGACTCGACCATGGAGGCGCCGTGGCACGCATTACCAATCGACGAGGTACTTAAGACCCTGAACACTGAGATCAATGGGCTCGCTGAGGAAGAAGCTCGCAGGAGGTTCGAGAGATATGGACCCAACGAGCTGGAGGAGAGGGTCAAGAGGGGCGTGCTCTCAGTCTTCGTCGACCAGTTCAAGAGCGTCCTCGTGGTTCTGTTGATATTCGCCGCCGCCTTTAGCCTCCTGATAAGGGAAGTAGTCGATGCCGCGGCCATTGGAGCAATCCTCGTGATAAATGCGGTCTTGGGGACGATACAGGAGTACAGAGCCGAGAAGTCCTTGGAGGCGCTCCGGAGGCTGGCGGCGCCTAAGGCCACAGTCCTTAGGGACGGTTTGCCCCTAAAGATCCCAGCCAGGGAACTCGTGCCGGGAGACGTGATACTCCTTCAGGCAGGAGATAGGGTTCCAGCCGACGCCAGGCTAATTGAGTCAGTCAATTTGAGGGTGGACGAGGCCGTGCTGACGGGCGAGTCGGTCCCGGTAGACAAGGATGCGGACTTAGTCCTCCCCGAGGAGACGCCCCTCCCAGAGAGAAAGAACATGGTCTACTCTTCGTCAATAGTGACGTACGGAAGGGCCAAGGCCGTGGTCGTCGCGACAGGGATGTCCACGGAGTTGGGGAGGATAGCGGCGCTGGTTCAGAGCGAGCAGAAGGAGGAGACCCCCCTCCAGAGGAGGCTCGACAGCTTTGGCAAGAAGCTGGGCACGTTCATACTGATCCTTGCGGCCTTGGTGTCTCTAGAGGGGATAGTCGAACTCGGAGGACTGCACAGCTTGGAGGTGGCCGAGGAAGTCATCCTGACTGGAATAAGCCTGGCCGTCTCGGCTGTGCCAGAGGGACTTCCGGCGGTAGTAACCGTGGCCCTTGCAATCGGGGTTCAGAGGATGGCGAGTCGAAACGCGATAGTTAGGAGGCTGGCGGCAGTCGAGACCCTGGGCAGCGCCACGGTAATCGCGACAGACAAGACGGGAACGATAACGATGAATGAAATGGCCGTCAGAGAGATCTGGGTGGCTGGAGAGACCAACGGCGTGCCTTCAGAAATCGAAGTACCTCGCGAGTCTCTAGTCGATGTTGAGGACCCGCTCTCTCTGATGCTTGCAGGCTTTGTGTTGTGCAACGACTCGAGGGTCGAGGTTAAGTCAGGGAAAGAGGTTCGCATCGGAGACCCCACTGAACTTGCTTTGCTGTTGGCGGCGTCTGACGTCGGTCTCAAGCCTGAGGACGTGCGAGCCGAGGTCCCAAGAATCGCCGAAGTGCCGTTTGATTCTGCTAGAAAGAGGATGACGACGTTCCACAGGTTTGAAGGCAAGGTTCTGGCCTTCATGAAGGGGGCCCCTGAAGTGGTCATTCCCCTCTGCAGCGCCGTGATGTGGAGTGGGGGCGAGATTAAGGAGCTGAGTGAGGAGCTTAGGTTAGAGCTAGATACGGTAACGCGAGATATGGCGAGCAGGGCGCTGAGAGTGCTTGCATTTGCGTTCAAGGTCGTACCCGAGGGAGAGGAGCTAAACGAGTCTCAGGAGTCGAGGATGGTGCTCTTAGGCCTCGTCGGGATGATGGATCCCCCGAGGCCAGAGGTGCCCGAGGCTGTGGCGAAGGCCAAGAGGGCTGGCATCAGGGTTGTCATGATAACCGGGGACCACGCCCTCACGGCGGCGGCCGTGGCTAGAGAAGTGGGCATAGACGAGTCTGGCTCCGTAATCACCGGCTGGGAGCTAGATAGGATGAGCGACGAGGAGCTGGAGGAGGCCGTCGAGAAGGTCTCGGTATTCGCTAGGGTTAGCCCAGAGCACAAGCTGAGAATCCTGAACGCCCTGAAGGCTCGAGGCCACATCGTCGCTATGACGGGCGACGGAGTGAACGACGCTCCAGCCGTGAAGAGGGCCGACATCGGAGTGGCGATGGGGATTAGAGGGTCGGACGTCACTCGCGAGGCGGCCGACATGGTGCTGACCGATGACAACTTTGCTACAATCGTCAACGCCATTGAGGAAGGCCGGAGGATTTATGAGAACATAAGGAAATTCATTAGACTGCTCCTATCGGCAAACTGGGATGAGATACTGGTAGTTTCATTGGCGGCCTTCTTGGATTTGCCGCTGCCCTTCCTCCCGCTTCAGATACTCTGGCTGAACCTGCTGACTGACGGCCTGCCGGCCATGGCCCTTGGCCTTGACCCTCCAGACGAGGATCTGATGAATAGACCGCCCAGAGATCCACGAGAGGAGATCTATCACGGTATGCTGTGGTTCATATTGGTAGCCGCATTGGTGGCGGCTGCGGCCTCGCTGGTTCCGTTTGCGATGGAGCTTAAGCTGACTGGAGACGTCGCGAGGGCTAGAACTCTGGCGTTCACTATAGCCGTAATTTTTGAGCTGTTTCTGGCGCTGAACTGCAGGTCCCCAAGGAAGTACGTGTACAGCTCCTGGAAGGCCTTGACCGCGAACAGAGCATTGATCCTGGCGATCCTGTCCTCCTTCGCGCTACAGCTTGCTGTGATTTACGTTCCGCAGCTGAGAGTGGTCTTCAAGACCGCGCCTCTGACACTGAGAGACTGGGGACTAGTGCTGATAGGCGCTTCGGGCGGAATCGTACTGTATCCTGGCTTCCTGGAGCGGGAGTGATGGTCTCCCCATGAGGGAGTACGACTACGTTGTGGTTGGACACCTCACAGTCGACGAACTCTGGAGTGACGCGGGCGTGAAGCTGAGACTTGGGGGCGCAGCCTCCTACGGATCTGTGTTTGCATCGGGGCTCGGGCTGTCGTCTGTCGTCGTTACTAAGGTTGGAGAGGACTTCCCCCAGCAGTACACAGAGTACCTCAGGTCTATGGGAGTGGATCTCTCGGGGCTCGCGAGGTCTCAACATCCCACCACGCGGTTTCGCATATTCTTGAGGGAAGCCAGCGTAGTCGCCTCGATGGTCTGCAGATCCGCTCCTATACTTGCCGCCGACATCGCTCACTTCAGGGGCAAGGTAATCCACTTGGGGCCTGTGGCAGGAGAGATACCCTCTGAAACTGTCTTTCAGGCGAGGGAAAATTCAGAAGTACTAGCTCTAGATCTCCAAGGTATCCTCAGGGAGTTTGGCGCCTCAGGAGAACTCAAGCTCAACCCAGCGAGGCTTGAGCCTCTGCGTGGAATTTCACTCGTCGCGCACGCCAACTGGAGTGAGGCGGTCGCGGCTACCGGAATAGGAGATCCCGTGCTGTCGGCGAAGATTCTAATGAAGACCTTCGGACTGGCGGCGGTCACCATGGGAGCCGATGGCGCCATAGTGGCTGGCCATGAGGGCACGCTGAGGGTGGGCGCCGTGAAACTCCAGGGCTC
>DRBY01000001.1 GCA_011042755.1 Thermoproteota archaeon
GCGTAGTTGCGGCCCAGCTCCGTTATGATGACCACGGCGGTCAGCGGGGCTCGCGTCGCGGCGGCGAAGTGCGCGGCCATCCCAGCTAGAGCGAACAGCTCAGGCTCGGGGAATATCGTGGGATTGATCACGTTCAGCATGCGGCCAAGCACTGCGCCTGTGGCGGCTCCTATGAACAATGTGGGCGTGAAGATGCCTCCAGATCCTCCTGAGCCGACTGAGAGAGAGGTCGCAAATATCTTGACGAGAGCGAGAGTCAGCAAGAGCGAGAGGGTTCCCTCGCCAGCCAAGATCCTGTTGAGCCCGTCGAAGCCGGGCCCCATTATACCCCAGCCGAGACTCCAGAACCCTATTACCCCGGTGGCCAGGCCTCCAAGCGCCGGCTTCACCCACTCGGGGATCTCCCAAGCCTCGAACCTGTCTTCGAAGAGGTACAGTATGTCGACCCACGCCCTGGCCACCAGGGCCATCATAAGACCGAAGGCGAGGAGGACGAGCAGTTCCACGGGGTTGGGTAGAGAGACATGCGCCGGGATTGTTATCACGGGCTTGGCCCCCCTCAGCGTCCAAGAGACTGCGACGGCGGATATGGCAGATACGAAGGCGGGTATCAGCTCCACGGAGTAGACCGCTCCGAGCAGAATCTCCAGTCCGAATAGCACCCCGCCCAGCGGCGCGTCAAAGGCAGCGGCTATTCCGGCAGAGAGTCCAGCGATTAGCAGGAGCTTCCTAGGCCTCGACGGCATCTTGAGAGCGCCGGCCAGCGACGAGCCGAAGCCAGCTCCCACTTGACCTATTGGACCCTCTCTTCCCGCGCTGCCTCCCAAGCCTATCAGCGCTCCAGAGGCCAGAATCCTGGCTATGGGAACCCTTAGCGCTATCCTGCCCTCCCTGAAGAGAAAGGACTCGATCACGTTCGGTATTCCGTGGCCCTTGACCTCCGGAGCCATCTTCCACGTTATGATGCCGGATATCAGGCCTCCAAGCGCCGGCGCCATTATGAGACCCATGTCCATGGGGCCTACCATGAACCTGCCTTCGATGAACTCCAGGAGGTTCCTGAATACCTCTATGGCGCCGTCCAGCGTAACGGCTGCAAGACCAGCCACGACTCCAGTGGCAACGGCCGATAGTTCGAGCCTGCCGTACCTCCTCGTGAGCCCAGCCACGCGTCTCCAGAATACCTGCCTCCTTAGCTCTCTGTGAGGCTCTATCAATCTGCTCGCCTCCCGCCTCTGTGTCTTCCAAAACCCCGTCGGCCATCGCCGATTGGGGCCCTTAATTATTGCCCTCGATCTTAGGCGCGGGTGTGCCGGGATTGATTCCAATATCAAAACCTCTGATAGGCGACGAGGAGATACGCGCGGTCTCTGAAGTGCTTAGGAGCGGGATGCTGGCCCAAGGGAGCAGAGTCGCAGAGTTTGAGAAGAGATTTGCGAGCTACGTCGGCACGTCCCACGGAGTGGCTGTTTCAAACGGCACGGCCGCCCTCTACGTAGCACTTCTCGCCATGGGGCTGGGGCCAGGAGACGAGGTTGTGACCACCTCCCTCTCCTTCTTCGCCACAGCCTCGACCATACTCCTCACGGGGGCCAAGCCGGTCTTCGTAGACATAGATCCAGAGACGTACAACCTGGATCCTAGAGAGGTCGAAGCTGCGCTCTCCGAGAGCACGAAGGCCATCCTCCCAGTGCACCTGTTTGGCCACCCTGCTGACATGGACCCGATAATGAAGCTCGCAGAGGAGAGAGGCTTGTTAGTCTTGGAAGACGCCGCGCAAGCCCACGGCGCCGAGTACAAGGGCAGGAGGGTGGGTTCCATAGGCCACGCGGCCACCTTCAGCTTCTATCCGACTAAGAACATGACGACCGCGGAGGGGGGCATAATAACCTCTGATGACGAGTCAATCGCCAAGAGAGCGAGACTCCTTAGAGATCACGGTCAGGAGTCGAAGTACGTTCACATCCTGCTGGGGTTCAACCTCAGGATGACGGACGTGCAGGCATCCGTAGGCCTCGTCCAGCTGGACAAGCTGGAGCGGATGAACGAGAGGAGGAGGAGGATCGCGAGGACCTACATAGAGGAACTCTCTGGGCTGGATGGGCTAGAAGTTCCGGTCGAGAAACCCTGGGCCAAGCACGCTTGGCACCTCTTCCCCCTGCGCGCGGTCAAAGTGAATAGAGACAGGCTTATCGAGGCCATAAGGCAGAGAGGCGTTGACGCCAGGCCGAGCTACCCGTCTCCCATCTACGATCAGCCGGTCATGGCGAACCTGGGCAAGAAGGAGGTTGACCCACTCTGGTTCGCCAGATCGGGAGAGGCGTTCAGGAAGAGGGATTGTCCAAACGCCGAGAGGCTCGTTAGAGAGATCTTGCTGATCCCCATACACCCAGGGCTGTCGGAAGAAGATGTAGAAACTGTGGTGAGAGCCGTGAAGGAGGCTTACTCTGAGATCGCCTGAGGGTCTCTTGGTTTTTTAGGGGGCGTATCTCACAATATTTTTCATTTTTTTAACTTTTCACTCTCAACTAACTTTCTTTGCACTTTAAGCACTCTAACTCTCACTAAGAGCTTCCAGCAGATTGTCGACATAAGATTCTCCCGTAAGGGTTGAGACAACCCTCCTCAGCGCTCTGGCGAGTGGAATGCCAACCAAGAGACCCGAGGCGGCCTGCAGCAAGTTGCCAGGCAGCTCTGCGAGCGCGGCCCCAAAGCCGTAGAGCATCGTCTCAACTACGAAGTATCCGAGAACCATCTCGCCAACCGCCAAGGCCGCGCCGAGCAGCTCTATCCAGCGCCCTCTCCTGCCGGAGATCCCGGCTATAGCTCCCTCGATCCCCTTGATCACGAGCGTAAATGGAACCCAGTGCGGGTAGCCCCCTATGAGGTCGGCGAGAGCGGAGCCTACGCCCCCTGCAAACCCCCCAATAGACGGGCCCATTGCCAGGGCCCAAGCTATCACCAGAGTGTCGCCTAGGTTTATGTATCCCCTGGTGGCCGGTACGGGCACCTGAACCACGTACGTAGCTGCGGCGACTAGAGCGGCCCCCAGACCTGCCAGCGCGGCCCACTTAGACTCGGGCATTGCCCTACCCAGCAATGCATAAGGTCATGAACTTATATATCAGTCCTAAAGCTTATACATGAGCTGACCTAACAATGGAAGTCGACTGGAGCCTCTACTGCCCCAGGTGCGACTTCAAGCTCGATGCCAGCGAACTCAGGTCCACCTGCCCGAGGTGCAGTGAGCCCCTCCTGTTTGAGCCAGATCTCAGTGAACTGCGCGGGGCCCTCGACCCCGAGGACCTTGCAGCTAGGCCAACCGGGGTCTGGAGATACCGCGAGCTGATTCCGGTCAGCGGCAGCCCGGTTACCCTGGGCGAGGGTGGGACTAGGCTGCACCGCTGCGCCAGGCTGGGTGGGGAGATTGGGGTTCAGGGACTGCTCGTAAAGGACGAGACTAAGAACCCGACTGGGTGCTTCCTAGATAGGGGATCCACCGTTCTTGTCTCGAGGATAGTTCAGGAGGGGTACAAGGGAATAGTTGGAACTCTCAAGGGGAATCTGGGCGCCTCTCTGTCAGCCTACGCGGCCAGAGCTGGGATCGGCAGCCTGATCAGGCTCGATGGACCTACCGATCCCGCAAAGCTCTACCAGATGATAGCGTACGGCGTAGAGGTAATACCTCCCGGCGGGGAACTCAAGAAGCCGGAGGGTTACTACGAGGTTCTGAACTCCGACCCCCTCCTCGTGGAGGGAGAGAAGACCCTCGCCATAGAGGTCGCAGAGTCGCTGGGGTGGAAGGAGCCAGATGCGGTAGTAGTTCCTGTGGGCAGCGGGAGCCTGCTCACAGCCGTCTGGAAGGGATTCTTGGAGCTTAGAGAAATAGGGCTTACGAGCGGGGAGAGAGCCAGAATCTATGGGGTCCAGCCTCACGCAGACAGTAACGTGGCACTTGACCTTCACTTTCCCAAGCCAGATAGGAAATCTCAGGCTGAGAGGGCGGCCTCGGAGACTGGAGGGAGGATCCTAACGGCCTCTGACGACGAGATCTTAGAGGCTTCTAGGAGACTGGCTAGGACTGAGGGAATATTCGCAGAACCGGCTGCCGCGTCGACGCTGGCAGCCGCCGAGAGGCTCAGGCTTGAAGGTGAACTCTCTCCCGGAGACGTGGTTGTTCTGGTGGTGACGGGCTCCGGCCTCAAGGACCCATCGGCGGCGGTTAAGGAGCTGGAGAGGCTCCACCTAATTGACGCCTACGTGAGGGGCGAGGTCTCGGGGAGGCCAATTGGCAGGACGAAGACGATGATCCTCAGGCTCTTAGCAGAGCGGAGCATGCATGGATATGAGATCTGGAGGAGGCTAAGGTCTGCCGGCCTAGAAATCTCTCTCCCGGCCATCTATCAGCACCTGAAGGCCCTCGAGGAGATGGGAGCTGTAGCGAGGGTCCAAAGCATCTCTGAGAGCGGTCGAACTCGCGTCGTCTACTCGCTGACGTCGAGGGGCAGATTGCTCCTTGCGGCCGGGGAGTGAGCAAGCGGCGTCGTTATTAACTCCCTATAGAAGCGAACGCCGCGAGGTGATCTGTTGGACCCAGAGAAGGTAAGGGCGAAGGTTCTCGCGGCGCTGAGGGGGGTCTATGACCCAGAGATCCCAATAAACGTAGTAGATCTGGGGCTCATAAGGGAGGTCGCTGTGGAAGAAGGCCCGGAGGGCACGCTCGTCAAGGTTAGGTAC
>DRBY01000097.1 GCA_011042755.1 Thermoproteota archaeon
CCTAAACTCAGATACTCGAGAGGCGTATCTCCCGGCCTGGCTGGGGTCCAGATGCTCTGAGTCTGAGATCAGGGAACTCACAGACGGGTTTTCCATTAGCCGAGAAGCTTCGACCGGATCGAGTTCTCCTCTGCGGGCTTCCAAGGCGGCCTTGATCGCAGACTTTGCCGCCTCTGGATCTCGTTCGATCAGCGAGAAGAGGTATATCAGCTGATCCAGCTCAGCAGAGAGTTCCTTCAGCCTTAGGGTCGACGAGTTTAGCGCGCGTCTGTGCTCATCTGACAGCAGAGCGTTTGGATCGATCCGAGATAGGGCTATGAGCGCATCCGCAACCGCGCGCCTGGCACTCAGAACGAGTTCCTTGACGCTCAGCCACTCTTCCAGAGCCTCATCAACATCTCCAGCTAGCAGCGAGTCCAGAGCAGAGTCGACGGCAGGCCTGACAGGGTCCAGGAGCAGCGCGGCGTCGGCTGAGCTCATAGAGGCGTTCGACATCGCTAGGTACCCCCTAGCCGCACGCAGAATCCTCTCCCTCAGGTCTCCTTGAGCGTTGTCTAAAGCAGACTTGACGGCCCTCTCCAAGAGCCAGACAGCCTCCTTAGACAAGAGCTGAGCTCGCGCAGCGTCTTCTTCTTCAACGTCAATCCAGAGTGAGTCGTAAGCGAGCTTGGAGGTGTTTAGGAGGGACGACGAGGCCAGCTCCGCGCCGGGTCCGAGCAGAGTCATGTCGGCTGGGTCGGCTCGCCCCTCTCCTATGGGAATGAGCGGCCAGAAGAAGGCTAGAGTCAGCAGCAGGATGGATGCAGCGGCGGCGAACTCCAGGACTCGCCTACCGCTGAGAGCGCGGGAGATCAAGGCGCGTGTTCTTGGCGGTTTGCCGTTTTTAGATCTGCGCCTCTGCCGTCACACTCACCGCACCAGACCCCTCCCTGGCAGCTCTGTAGAGGAGCAGGAGACTGGCTGCAGCTAACCTGCATCCCTCCAGCCCGGTGAACTCTACGTGGGGGACCACCCACCTCCTCAGCGCTGAGAAGACCCTCTCCCTGTGAGTTCTGAGTCTCTCCTCTAGCTCTCGCCAGCCTTCTACTCCCTTGATGGCGAGAGCTCCCCCCTCTGGATCCTCCAGCAGGATCGAGCCCCCTTGCGGGAGACAGACCTCGGACTGGTGGGAGGAGATTATCACGCCCACTCCCCAGCCAATTGACCTCAACGCCGAGACCGCATCCTCGAACTCTCTAGGGTCGTGCGCTAAGTCCGTTATCAGCACCAGACTCACTCTCCTAGCGACGAGGCCGGATACGACCCTCGAGACTTCCCTCAGGTCGACCCTCCCTCCGAGCATGGAGCGCCTGCACAGCTCAAAGACGGCAGCCATTCCCACAGACGCAGGAGGGACCCTGAGGAGGCTTACTCTCCCCGACGCGAACACCAAGAGAGTGACTCTGTCTCCCAAGCTGGCCGCTAGGCTCGAGATGAACGAGAGCGCGTACAGCGCCGCAGGCAGCTTCTCGCCAACCCCCATGGACGCCGATGCGTCCAGCGCCAACACAACCTCGAGGGTTCTCTCAGCCCTCCTCTCCCTGATCAGCAGCCTCCTGCCCCCGTCTGGACCTATAGCCCTGCTGGACAGTCTCCAGTCGATCAGCCTCGTGTCGTCTCCGGGCCTGTAGTCCCGCTAGTCCTCCCATTCGAGCCCAATCCCTCTAACCCTTACCGGCGCCACTCCTACCACGTAGGAAGCCGCGTGGGCCCTGGCCATCTCCACGATTGCGGGAGCCTCGGCGCAAAGCCTGCCAACATCCACGGGATTCCCCCCTCGCCATCGTTTGAAAAAAGTAGACTCGACTCTCTTGTGTCAAAGCCGTAGTAGTCTAAGGAGGAGAGTATATTTTTCAACCGAACTACCTTGATCTCGTGCGGTTCTACTCCCTCAGAGAGCTGAAAGGCTCGCCTGTAATAGATAGCGAAGCGCTGCTCTACGGCTTCGTTTCGGGTCTCGAGATCTCCGAGGAGGGCGCGTACCTCGAGGTCTCGGAGAGGGTCAGAGACCCGGAGACTGAGCGAGAGGTAGAGCACGCGAAGGGTCGAGTCCCTATTGGCGAGATTTCAGCCATAGCAGAAGGGCCAGAAGGCCCCGTTGTGCTCCTCTCGTCACCTAGAGAGGCTTCGTACAGGGGGGTATCTCCAGCTGAGCCGACGCCAGCCGACCTCGAGAGGGCGCCGGGTAAGCTAGTCATCGCGGTGGACGGGAAGGTTCTCGGCAGGGTTGAGGAGGTCGTTGTCGGCCCCAGGGAGCCGGGACTCAGAGTGAGGGCCAAGGGAGCCAGCGAAGTAGCTTGGCTTCGATTCATCAGAGACCTCAAGTCCAGAGACAGGGGGCTGGCCTCCAAGCTGGAGGCCAGGATGGATCCCTACAAGAACCCAAGGATCCCGGAGGATAGGATGGAGTACCTGCGCGGCATCCTGAGAGAGGAGGGAGCGAGCGAGGAAGTAGTCGAACTCATGGACTCCTACTTGGAGGAGAAGCCGGGGGCCACTGTAGACATTCCTTGGTCGGCCGTGCTGAAGGTGGGCGACGTGATCTTGGTGGGGGGCCTGCCGTGATAGGAGACGTCAGAGAAGTCGCCGAGAAGATCCTCTCCGAACTCGGGAGGGTTCTGGTTGGGTGGGAAGAGGAGATTAAACTCATGCTGGCGGCCCTGCTCTCGAACGGGCACGTCTTGCTTGAGGGCGTCCCGGGGGTCGCCAAGACCACGGCCGTGAAGGGGCTGGCCCGCCTGCTCGGCCTCGGAGGGCTCGAGGTCGAGATCGACGGGGCGCCCTTCAAGGGGCTGAGCAGGGTTCAGTGCACGCCAGACCTGATGCCGTCAGACATAACTGGGAGCCTCGTCTTCAACCCAGCCGAGCTGAAGTTCGAGCCCAGGTTCGGCCCGATCTTCGCCTACATCCTGCTGGCCGACGAGATAAACAGGGCGATACCCAGGACTCAGTCGGCCCTGCTGCAGGCGATGCAGGAGAGGGAAGTCACTATAGGGGACAGGACCTACCAGCTGGAGGACAGGCGCAGAGGGAAGTTCTTCTTCGTCCTAGCTACTCAGAACCCAGTGGAGCAGGAGGGGACTTACCCGCTGCCCGAGGCTCAGCTCGACAGGTTCCTCATGAGGATACTTGTGGGGTACCCGAGGAACCTCGAGGAGGAGAAGGCGATCCTGAGGCTCCACTCGATGAGGCTCACGGAGCCCGTCTTGGAGCTAGAGCCAATCGTCGAGCCTGAATGGGTCGTGCGGGCTCAGAATGTAGTGGCCAAGCGCGTCGAGGTGCCAGAAGAGACGCTAGAGTACGTGACGAGGCTGGTTAGGTTCACTAGGCCAGAGGCCTTTGAGCCGATGAGAGATCTGCTCACGCTGGGCGCCAGCCCTCGAGCAGGCATCTTTCTGCTTAGGGCGGCCAAGGCGCACGCTGCGATGAGGGGGTCTGAGACTGCGACTCCCAGCGACGTCGACGCCGTCTCCTTCGCCGTCCTGAACCACCGCCTGATACCGAATCCTAGGAAGCTCGTTGAGCTGAGGCTCTCAGGCGCCGGGTTCACGTCGCAGCACGAAGTGGCCAAGAAGGCCCTAGGAGTCGCTTCAAAGGCGGCTAGGGAGGCTCTGTGAATGTATTGCACGTTATGCATACTGTTAAGATGTTTGACGAGATCTGCCGGCGTCTGCTCACAGTTGTTTTCTCTCTAGCATCGACCGACAACTTAATTAGAAACGTCAAGCGTCGTAGTTCCTACCCAGTCTAGGGGTGGTAGTTCCCGATGGCCCAGAAGAGTGTTTGGGAGATCGAACCTGGTGAAATCCGTAAGCCGGGCACAATTCACATAGCCATAATGGCCCTCCTGATCGGGGTTGGTGCAGTCGCCGGTACCTTCGGTAGCCTATCGGTGCCGTTGGGCTATGGTGTTACTGGCTTCTGGCCAGGAGTGGCCGTCCAGGCGGTTGGAAGCATCTGGTTCGGCATGTGGGGTGTCATCGCTGGCTTCCTGTTTCCGTTCATATCCAACTCTCTTGCCGGTGCTCCACTGTATGTCAGCTTCGCCTACCTGCCCTCCAACTTGATTCAGGGGCTCCTGCCAGCTTGGGCCTTCAAGTACTTCAAGGCCGATCCGAGGCTAACGAGCGGCAGGGACTACCTCATCTACATAATCTTCGGAGTCATACTCAACAACATACTCGGGGCAGCCTGGGCCGTCACGGCGCTGCAGAAGTTCGGCTTAATCACGGTAGAGTCTGTCCCGCTGTTCTTCTCTGGCTGGACTATTGGAAACGGCATACCGTCTCTGATCTTCGGTATAATCCTTCTAAAGGCTCTGTCTCCGCTGGTGGTCGGGCACAGGTCCTTCGTGAAGGGCTGGTGGGCCTGAGCCCAGCCCTCCCTCAATCTTTTTTGTTCGCACTCGGCTGTTCAGACCGAGAGGATGATATAACATGCCAACGAAAATGAGGCGGTCTCTCCTCGGGTACCTGCCCGTCGACTCCCCGATATTCCGGCTGCACCCGATGACACGCCTCCTGTTCCTCCTCGTGGTCAGCGCGTACCCCATGCTCGTGAGGATGCCAGAGCTCAACGTGGCAGGATCCGTCTTCATGCTGGCTCTCTTCAAGATCTCAAAG
>DRBY01000070.1 GCA_011042755.1 Thermoproteota archaeon
CTGAGCGAGCTGAGGGTTAGATTGGAAAACTCGTCCTCGGTTCTCATGACCGCCCTGAGGGCCTCAACCCTCTTGTCAAACTTGGGAATTAGTCTAGTGGGGAGCCACTCTATCCTGTTGAATTTGACGACGCCCACCACCTCCTTACACAGCACCACGTGGAGCAGCGGGAGCGCCTTGAGCTCCGCCCTGTAGGCGAACCTACCGCGCACGCACTTGAGCAGTACTTTCCTCCGCCCAATTCTCTTGACGCGAACTCCGGATAACCTAGAGCCTATCTCCTCGAGTCTATGGAGGAGTTCGGCTAAGGGAACCGGATCAAGGGACGGAAATAGCTTGGGGCACCCCCCAGTAAGAAGCACGACTACAAGTGCGACGCAGCACAGAGCAACAAAGAAAATTGGCAGAGAGGCGCTCTTTACCGCCGCCGCAAACATACACGTCAACTTCTGAGTTCTAGGATTATACCGCTCAGAACAGGTGGTAGAGACGATTCGTCTAGGTTCACACATCTCGGCGCGGAGTATCACGGCGTTACCTTTCTCCCCCAAACTGGGCGGCCTCTACGGCGATTTCGAGTATTGTGGCTAGGACTCTTTGGAGGATGTCCTTTGGAAGACTCGCGGCATCCTTCTCGAGCTTCTTGGCCACGATCTCGGATGAGTAGGGCACGTGGATGAAGCCGGCTATCGAGTTCAGTCCCAGCAGGTCTATCTCCCTGAGCGCCACGTAGGACACGAGGTTGCAGATGAATGTTCCCGCGTGAAATGATAACCTGGCTGGTATTCCAGCCTGCCTGAGCGCGCTGACAACCTTCTCAGCGGGTAGCGTCGTGAAGTAGGCTGCCGGCCCTTCCGGGTCGATCCTCTCGAACTGAGGCTTGTACCCATCGACGTCGGGCTCGCGAGAGTGGGCTACGTTCAAGGCAACGGTCTCCACCCTGATGACGGGGCTCCCCGGAGAGAGTCCGAGGCTCACCACCACATCCGGCCTCTTCTCCCTGATGGCGCTCCTCAGGAGGTCGGCCGCCCGCCTGTAAGATACGGGCAAGACTAGCTTGACTAGCCCTGGGTAATTTGCCCACTCCACGAGCCCCTTGGTGGGGTTCTCCGGCACGTCCCCCCAAGCCTCGAAGCCCGTCAGCAGTACCTTCATACACCTCGATCCGCGAGGGTTCAATAAAACGGATCGCCAGAGCTTGCCCTCCGCGTGGGCTGACGGCCAGGCGTCTCAGCTCATTCAGCCAGGCCGAACTCCTCTAGCACGACCCGCCTCATGAACTTCCACGGCAGGGACCCGGCGTAGAGCATCGTGTCGTGGAACTTCCTCAGGTCGAACCTGTCTCCAAGCTTCTGCCTCAGCTCGTCCCTCAGCTGCATGATGAGGTGCTTCCCGAGCAGGTAGGAGAGCGGGTAGCTCGGCCTAGCGGTGTACCACCTTACCTCGGATGTCGCGGCCCGTCGCTCCATGCCGACCTGCTCCACCAAGAAGTCTACGGCCTCGTCGAAGGAGATCTCCTCCCTCTGCAACTTCACGTCTATGATGATCCTCGCCGCCCTCCAGATCAGGTCGTTCACCATGATGAGCCTGTGCTCTGGATCATCGTGGAACCCCATGTCCTTCATCATCTCCTCGCAGTAGAACGCCCAGCCCTCGACGAACTCGGGAGCGTCGACCAAGGCCCTGATGAGAGACGGGTTCTTGAGAGCGCAGGCGAACTGCAGGTGGTGCCCTGGGTACCCCTCGTGAACCGTCGTATTCTCTATGCTCGCGAAGCTGTGCTCTCTGAGCATCTCCGGAGAGGGCGGGGGAGTGACCATGTAGATACCCTGCTTCACCGGGTCGAACTTCGCCGGGGGCATGTAGGCCGCGAACGGCAGCACGTGCCTCAGGTACCCGGGCGTCTCTATGACCACGAGCACCTCGTCGTCTGGGACCGTTGCGATGTCCTTCTCGATCACGAACCTCCTGGCCTCCTCCATCGCCTTTCGGTAGAACTGGATGGCCTCCTCAAAGCTGGACGGGTGTCTCTCCTTGATCTTCTTGAGCACCTCCTCAGGAGTAGCGTTGGGGTCTATCTTCTTGGCCAGCTCTGCCCTCAGCGCCTTCATCTTCTCTAGGTACTCGTAGCCCAGCTTGAGTATCTCGTCAGAGTTCATTCCCAGCCCTCTCAGCTCGAGCAGACGCTCGAACTTCTCCCTGCCAATGGCGTACCTCTCGGAGGCCTTTGGGATGATCTCCTCTTCTAGCCACCTCGCGTGCCTGGCCATGGCCTCTGCCGCAGCCTGAGCCGCCTCCTCTAGCCTGTGCCTGATGCTGGAGCTGATCTCCCTCGCCGAGTCGACGGCGGCCTTGAAGAGGGCTGGCGAGTACTTGGCCGACTCTAGGGCGATCTCGTTCCAGAGCCTCACTGGGTCGGAGACGAGCTCCCTGGATCTAGACTCGTACGAAGGTGTTTCCTCGAGCCTGGAGGCCACGCTCTCGAGCCTGACCTCGAGCGGCGCGAACTCCCTCGCTAGGAGCAGGAAGACGCCGTTTCCAACCGTGTCTGGCACCTTTGAGGCCTTCTCCCAGCCCCTCAGCACTTCCATCTCGAACAGGCCCAGCTCTACCAGGTAGAGGGCCAGCTCTCTATCCAGCCTCCTGTCCCTCGAGAGGGACTCGGGGGGAATAGTCTCGACATCCTCTCTGAAGCCTCTAAGGAGTTGGATCTTCTCCTGGACGTGCCTTCTAGTACCTTCTGGCAGCCTCCCATCGTACTCGTGGACGCCAAAGAATGTGGCCGTGACTGGCTCGAGTTCCATCAGGCGGAAGAAGTACTCCCTGACGACGGAGTCGAATCGTTCGTCAGACATGGCGACCGAGCGAGACAGAGCGGGTACGATATAACTCTACTCTCGGCAGGGCAAGATCTCGTCGCTCTATGCCAGAAAGCGCGTTTCAGCGAACTTGATGTCGATGACTCAGCGCAATAGCAGCTTGTAGCAAATTTGACCGCCGAGATCGTAATACTCTTGGGACATACGCTCCCCCGGGTCGGGTCGAGCTTGAAGTTAAAGTCAGCTCACCCTAAGGCCGACGTGAGCTGAGAACCTAGTTATCCTCTGCCAGGCCAGATAAGCCGGCCTATTCCCCATACCAAACAGCTCGTGGGCCAGACTCGCTGGTGTGCTGCAGTTAAAAAGTCCGGCTACCTGGCTGGCGTAGGGTACCACTCTCGATGGCGATCAGACCTGCTGAGAGATTTGTGTGTCAGGCTCTGGGAGGGGCTGCGAATTGAGAGGGCCGGCTGAGAGACTGTTAGCTGGCGTATCAGCCTACGGCCGAAACTTGGAGAGAGGGTTCAAAATACTCTTGGAGGGCGAGTCTCCTGGACGCGACCGGCTCCTTGCGGAGGCCGTGGACGAGGCGCTCGCGATTTTGGGGCACGACAGGCGGGAGGAGATCGAAGAGCTCGTGAGGGTTCTGCCTGATGAGGCAGTGGAGAGCGCCTATGCTGCCATGGAGAAGGCCATAGCAGATCTGACGACTCCGACGGGAGCTCTCGGGGTTGCCGCCGTGTCTATCTTGGTGGGCAAGGCTGGAGTGGAGGGGAAGCCCGAGCTTATCAGGAGGCTGTTTGATGCCGTGAAATCCCTCAGAGATGGCGTGTCCCTGGAAGAGGCTATTGAGTACCTCTCTGCTACGGCAGTAGAGGTTGTGCGAGAGCTGCCAGAGTTCGAGAACTACAGGAAGATAGACCTCAGCCTAGAGGAGGCAGACCTAACTTATCATGCTGAGCACCTGGTGCCGGCGCCATTCAACTGGCTCGGCAGGGCCGTGGGAGCTGGGCCCGTAACCGGCAGGTTCCTAGCCCTTGAGATCATCTCATTCGGCGGCGTCATCGGTCTCAGCGAGGCGCTCGAGAGGCTTGAGAGGAGCAGAATCGGCAGTGAGGCTTTGAGGATCATAAGGGGGCTTGAAGTGGGCGCGCCGGTCCTCCTCTACGTGCTGGGAGAGATCGCCGAGGCTGGCGACAGAACCGCGTTGGCCCTCCCCCTGGCGGCCGCCTGGCTGGCCTCAGAGGACTAGTCGACTCGAGAACGCTGATTCTCGCTAAGGAGCTGCGAGAGAGAAGGTTGAAACGACCTGCACCTCGTCGAGTTGAACGGACCCGTCTCCAGAAGAGTCCTCCCACAGGAGGAGCCAGCCCACGCCCGTCTTTATTGCGTCGGGGTTCGAGGCGACCCACATCGAGGCTGCCATGGTTCCGTACCTGGTGCAGCCCATCACCCCCACGTAGACGACCGCGCCAATCTTGATCGTGAAGACGACGGCGTAGTCTCTCGAGTCCCAGTCTGAGCCCGTCACGTTTACAGAAGAGCTGTCTGGGAGGCTTAGGGAGATCAGCCCGGTCGAGACTTGGAAGGATATCCCCGCCTCCTCGAGGATCTTTCCGGCTGCAGGGTTTGCAACGGGACCCCCGACCACGACTATGAATCCCGCCAGCGCCCTCGTCGTTGTTGGCGTGAGGTTCAGCGCGTCGGCCACGCTCTCCGCCGCCTTCCTGTCGACCCAGCTCCCGTAGAGGGCGAGACCCTTGCTCTCTCCCTTC
>DRBY01000005.1 GCA_011042755.1 Thermoproteota archaeon
CTAGAAGAGGCTGGACTCGCGAGCTGAACTTCTGCGAGACCCATTTTGATAGGAAGACTCTGAGCGAGCAGGCTTTGCTACAAGCATTAAATTGCGCTTCTCCAACTAGGTCTCGATAAGAGTTGGAGGAGTACGAGCTTTACATAGAGAGGGCCAAGAGGGCTTACAGGGCCTTCCTAGTGCTGAGAAAAGAGGGTCTCCTCGAGGACGCCGCCTCCAGGGGGTACTACGCAATTCTCCACCTCTCGAGAGCCCTCTTAGTAAAGAGGGGAGAGTCCATTCCAAAGACCCACGCTGGGCTCATTTCCAAGATGTGGGCGCTAAGGGACAGTCTAGGCGTCAGCAAAGAGCTAATCAGCGCCATTGCCCGGATACAGTCTCTCAGGGAGAGGGGAGATTACGGGGTCATCCCCTCGATATCTGAAGACGAGCTGAGGGCGATCGATCAGGTCTACAGGGAGCTACTCATCGCCCTAGGTGAGGAGAATGCCTGAGAACCTCGATCTCGTCTCGCTCCAAGACGTTGAGGAGATCATCAAGTCCATGAGTAGGAAACTCAGGGGGAGGGTCAGAGAGGCTTACATCTTCGGCTCGGTCGTCGAGGGCTCTGCGGTCAGGGGTGAGAGCGACCTAGACCTAATCGTGGTGCCGGTGGAAAGAGAGCGCGTCGACTTCTTTGAGCTCCTTAGGGAAGAGATCGAGGCTCTGCTAGATCTGGGAGTTCCCTTAGACCTGATGATAGCCGACAACGTGACCTACAGGCACGTCTTAGAGGAAGCCAGGCGCGAGGGAGTCAGGATAGCCTGAGAGCCAGAGATCATCTGTAGGTCGAGTTTTAACAGGTCGGCTGGCGACCCGGTGAGCAGATTGCTCTACATAGTCTTCACAACCGGGCAGTGCAACCTGAGCTGCAGGTACTGCGGTGGGAGCTTCCCGCCTTCCCTAGTGCCGTGGAGGGTACAGTATCCGCTGAGGGACCTGAAGAGGCTCGTGGAGTCTGATCCAGACGCGATCGTTGCTCTCTACGGGGGAGAGCCTCTTATGAATGTAGAGTTCGTCAGGAAGGTTCTGGACAACGTCAGAGCTAGGAGGTACGTGATTCAGACAAACGGGCTCTTAGTGAAGGAGCTAGAGCCAAGGTACTGGAGGAGGTTCGACGCGGTGCTGCTCTCCATAGACGGGGTCAGGGAGGTGACGGACTACTACAGGGGAGAGGGGGTCTACGACGCGGTCCTGAGAGCAGCAAAGTGGCTGAGGGAAATCGGCTTCTCCGGCGACCTGATCGCCAGGATGGCGCTCTCTGAGAGGGGAGACGTGTACAGAGACGTAACTCACCTGCTCTCCTTGAGCCTGTTCGATCATGTGCACTGGCAGCTCGACGTGATCTGGAGCGACAGGTGGGAGGACTTCGACTCCTGGGCAGAGAGGTACAAGGAGGGATTGACGAGGCTGGCTCAGCTCTGGGTCCGCGAGATGAGGCGAGGTAGGGTACTGGGCATAGTCCCGTTCTTGGGCGTGGCGAATGTGGCCCTGTTTGGAGGGGGCGGCAGGCTCCCGTGCGGGGCTGGGAGGGACGCGTTTGCCATATCTACGGACGGGAGGATCCTAGCGTGTCCTATAGCTGTCCAAGAGAAGTGGGCCGAAGTCGGCAGGCTGGGTGAGGTTAGGGGGCCTGAGGACATTAGGGACTCGGTCCTAATAGGCGAACCTTGCACGTCGTGTGAGTACTATCGATACTGCGGTGGGAGGTGCCTCTATGCCTACAAGGAGAGGCTGTGGGGCGATGAAGGATTCGAGCGCGTGTGCGACCTGACGAGGCATCTTGTGGGCGAAGTGCTAGGGGCGGTCCCAGAGATAAGAAGGCTTATGGAGAGCGGGATCATCGATCCAGAGGAACTTCGCTACCCTCCGTTCAACAACACGACGGAAGTGATCCCGTGAGAGAAGGGAACGCCCTTCTGGAACCCCAAAGAAGGGTGTAAGGTAGCTCAGGCTATCTCGCCTTGAAGATCGCGTTGAGCGGGCCCACGGGTACGAAGGGAGTCCTGTGCTTGAGGCTCTTGAATGCTTCCAAGAGCTCCCAACTGGCCTCCTGAGCTAGCCTCACAAGCTCATGCAGAGCGTAGACCCGGACATCGTACTCGACCTCATCGACGAACCTGAGATCCCTGCCAACCTTATCATAGAAGAGCCACCTGGTTCTTGCGCGGGAAGTGGTGGGGTCGTATTCGTGGTGCTCAACGACGGCGAAGTCCCCGTAGTCAACGAAGTAATCTCCTGATCTAAGGTACGTGTTGAAAAACGCTATCATGTCTTGGTTAGCCGTGTCCAAGATTAGCAAGAGCGATCCCTCCTTTGCCAAGCTCCTAGCTTGCCTGAGCACTTGCAGGTCTGTCTCTTCGTCGTAGTACCCGATCACGGACGTCCAAACGAACAGGATGGCATCGAATGGACCGAGATCCTTGAGGCTCTCGGCCATGCGCCTGGCGTCGGCGACCAAGAACTTCGTGCACTCGCTGACCCCCTCAGACTCGGATCGGGACTTGGCCCTCTCTATGTAGAGGGGCGATATATCCACTCCCACGACCTCGAACCCCTTCTTGGCCAGGGGAATGGCCACTCTCCCGCAGCCGCACCCCACTTCGAGGAGCCTCCCCCCGCTCAGCCCCATCTCCTCTAGGTAGGGAGCAATTGCCTCAGCAGTCTCCTCTCCACGCTTTAGCATGGACTCGCTCTCCATCACTCGCAAGAAGAGCTCGGCTTTCTCTAGGAAGAAATCGGAAACCCAGCCCCGACCCTCACGCATTAACTTTCGTAGCGAGAAAGAGATACTAAAAAACTGGGCCAGCAGTCTCCTCTCCCTAGCTCGAGACGCTAATCAGAGTATCAGCTCTCAGAGATAAAAGTTCAGAGAAGTCCTAGCTCTCTAGCCTCCTCCTCGCTGAGGGCATAGGCCTCAACCCCGAGCTCCCTCGCCCTGTCGGCGAATAGCTTAGCGGAGACGCCAGCCCTGCATACAAAGATGTAGGTCTTGCTTGGGTCCAGCTCTTCTAGATTCACCCAGTCCCTCTCCAGGTTGACGACCACGACCCCAGATGGAGGTGGAAGCTCTCGCTCGCTGGCCTCAACGTAGCCCCTGAACTCAGCCGCCCCAGGATCGAAGTCGAGCTTCTCCTCCTCTCTCAACACCTCCTCAAGTTTGGCCGCGGCATTTGAGTGTCTCTCCAGCGAGCAGAACTCCCTGATCTGGATTGAGAGATCGTACGTGCCGATCTTCTTGGCCCACTCTACTGACTCCTCCTTGTCCATGCCTGCCAGAGGCCTGATCACCGGGATGTTCACTGCCTGCTCAATGACCGCCAAGTTTACCAGCGTTTGCGAAGATACCTGTCCTATGCTCTCGCCGGTAACTATGGCCTGAGCCCCGACTCGCCCAGCCAGAACCTCGGCCAGCCTATACATGACCCTCTTCAGGACCACCTGCCTTAGCCCCTCCTTCACCCTGCTGAGGATCTGCCAAGCTACGTCAGCCCCGTTGTACACGTAGAAGTCTCCATCGATGAACCAGTGGTCTCGCAGGAACTCGTAGACGCGGTGAGCGTGGGCCTCGGCCTTGGGGAGACCTGGGTTGAAGAACAGGAAGTCGACCCTCGCTCCCCTCCTTGCCACCATCCACACGGCGACGGGGCTGTCGATACCGCCCGAGAAGAGAGCCACGACCTTTCCCTGCGAGCCGTATGGGAGTCCCCCAGGCCCCTTGATCACTGAGTCGTACACGTATGCCTTGTCAGAGATCTCCACCCAGATCGTGACATCTGGCTTGCTGAGGTTTACTGTAGCCCCCGTCTCCGCCTTTATCCTGCCTCCCACCCTCCTCTCTATATCCGGAGACTTCAGCGGGAAGCTCTTGTCAGACCTGTGAGCTCTGATGGCGAAGGTCATGCCTGGTTTGATTCTCAGCTTGGCGAGCGAAGCGGCCGCATCAGCTATCGAGTTAAGGTTCTTGTCCACTGACACCGCAGGACTGGCCGACACGACGCCAAACACTCTCGAGATCCTATGAGCAGCCTCGACGGCTGAGGGCGTGTCCACGAAGATTCGCCCCCTCCACCTCCTAATGGAGTGCTCGATCTCCCCTAGCGCCCTCCCAATGTTCTTCTCGAGGAGGGACTCCATCTTCCTCCTGGTTACTTCTGACTTCGTCCACACCTCTCCGTACCTGACGATGACGGTGTCGTAATCCAACTCTCCTCGAGAAGCCTATCTCAAGGCTGCCGGATAAATGTGAGCACGCAGGAGCGTGGAGGAGGTATGCTCGCATGCCAGACCCCGAGGCGTCCACGCGCGAGGCCCGCTCACATTCTAGAATTTGACGCCCCTTCCTAGCGGGCCTTCCTAGCGGGCAAGCCCAGCTTAACGAGTGCTTGACTCTACGAACTCTACTAAGTGGTCGGCTAGGTCTATGAAGGACTGGGGCACATTCCTACTGGTCAAGGCCGCCCCCGCCCTCTCCCCGCTTCGACTGCGTTGATCAACGCCTCGCTCACGTTGTCAAGCATCGCAGGGTCGTAGAGACCC
>DRBY01000093.1 GCA_011042755.1 Thermoproteota archaeon
CAAGACTAGTTTCCTCGGCGGTACCGACGCTCCGAGGCTGATCTTAGAGAAGGGAGCGAGGTTCGTAATAACTGGAGTGATCAGCCCGATGAGTTACGCCTACCTGGCTCAGGCCGGAATCACTGTGGTTCCGGGGATGGCTGGAGTGAGGGCTGAGGAAGCCCTCAAGGCCGCGACTGAGATCTCCGCGCAGCCGCCTTGGCCTGGGCCATACCCGCAGGCTTCTCCAACCCCGTACCAGATGCCGTTCCAAGCTCAGGCTCCAATGATGCCTCCTATGGCGCCTCCCGACCTAATCAGACAACAGAAGGAGATGCTCGAGTTTCAGAAGTGGGTTCTTGAGCGTCAGCTCGAGATACTAGACAGACAGAAGGAGATACTCCAGAGGCAGCTCTTAATGATCAAGAAGAGACTGGACGAGCTTGAGGGAGGAGGGTAAGTCCATCTCGAAAGGCTCTCCGTTTAACCCTCTCCACTCACCTTTTTGAGGGTTGTTTAGACTCTTCTGTTATGCTAGAGCGCCTACAGCATCCTCTCGCAGTAGAAATTAGCTTTCAGGCGTCGGGCGATAGGAACCTAGGTTCTGCTCCGGGTCATCAGGCAAGGGAGTATCTTGCCTGAAGATGGCTCACGACACTCGATAGAAGGGCGATCTGAACACTCTCAACGAATCCAATCCTGTAACCCCTAGATCAAGAGAGCTACCGTTGAGGTCGGCACAAAAAAAATAGACGCAGTCTCCCTACTATCTGTGGTAGAGGTCTGCTGCAATGGGGATGCCAGGTGTAAAACATGAGAGTCAGGTGGCTGGGGGTTGGCGGAGCATTGGCGCTGATTGCAGTCCTGCTCTTACTGACCGCGCCGACAGGTAGTAGATCCCCCAGCGGAGAAGGTGAGAGCGTAAATCTTACCGAGTTGGGCGCAGTCAGTGTGCTCAGGGTAACGGTGCTTGTGGACAACTACCCTGGTAGGGAGGGGCTCAGGCCCGCTTGGGGCTTCGCAGCACTCGTGGAGGCCGGCGGGGTTAAGATCCTATTCGACGCTGGTCCAGATCCCAAAGTGCTTGAGCACAACGCGAGAGAACTTGGAGTGACCCTAGATGAAGTAGACTTCGTGGTCCTCTCTCACCACCACGGCGACCACGCCGGAGGACTCCCGTACCTAGCTTCCGTTAACCCTGGGGTGACGGTCTACGCGCCTGGCAGGGCCGACCCCGGCGTGGTGAACAGGCTCGGGTCGATGGGCCTGAACGTGATCGAGCTGACGCAGCCAACGGTATTGGCGCCGGGAGTTATGACAACAGGCAGCCTCTGGGGCCCGCCCGCCGAGCACGGCCTCATCGTCAACGTGAGCGGGCTGGGGGTCGTGCTGATAACCGGCTGCGCCCACCCGAGAGTAGAGGTCATGGCGGTGAGGGCGGCAAACCTGACGGGTGAGCCCATCTACGCTGTGCTCGGCGGGTTCCACCTGGTGTCGGCCAGCTACGACAGGCTGGAGATCATAGCGAAGACCTTCGAGTCGCTCGGAGTCGAGCTCGTGGCTCCGATGCACTGTTCTGGAGACAGGGCCCGAGCCTACTTCAAGTCGAGAATGCCCTCAGCCTACGTGGATGGCCACGTTGGAACGACCTTCGTGTTCTCGAGCGAAGGCGTCGCGGTGTCGCCCTAGCCGCCTGCCTCCATCTCCTTCTCCACGGAGAGGATCTCCCCTGGCGAGACAACCGACACCGCCGTGACGGATCCGATTACCTCCACGAGCACTATCTTGTCGGGGTTCTTCAGATCCACCTTCCTCTCGAACACCTCTGCCACGGCCCTAATGATGTCCATACTGTGCAACTCTGTGTGTCTCTTCTCTACGGTCACCCTGTAGGTCTCACTTTCGGCTACCCTGTCTACAAGTTTCTTGGCGGCCTCCACGATTTTCTCGATGCTGGTGTCTGTTACCTCATCCACCGGAATCACTCTCTTCACGTTGACTAGGTTGAAGGGCTTCTCCCTGGCCATCTTCCTGAGTCCTTCTATCACCTCAGACCTGCTCAGCGAGGTCCTCACGAAGATGATCCCTTTCACAGTGCTCGGCCAAGCCTCAGGGTTTGAGTCCCCGAGATCTCTGAGCGCAGACTCTATTTCGTTTACTGCGGCCAGCTCCATGTTCCGAGGAGTCGTGACTATCAGATCAAACGCCCTCTCTGGCATACGTTAGATAGGGCCGCAAGGAGAGATATTAGCGCTCTTGTTCTCGCGAGTTCGCGCAACATCGCGTTAGAACACGTTATCACAGAGTAGGGTCTCCAGCTCAGCTAACGGGGCTGCTACTGCGCCATGCTCCGTGAGAGTAGGGTCTCCAGCCACGCTGACATCGCTGCGGGGCTCGCGCCTTCAAAATATCAACTTTAGGGTTTACATAGAATTAAGAGTAATTTCGGCAGAATTCTAGTGGAGACCTGGATATTTTGTCTACCATATGGTTTACATGGGGGAGGGGAGATTGGTCTGGAAGATTCTGTCCGGTGGCGGGGAGCCCGCGATCAACGCGGCCGAGGAGGAGCCCTTCTTCCGCGTTTACCTCGAGAGGAGAAAGGGAATTGCCTCCGTGCCGACCTTCCTGCAGGAGTCGGAGAAGACGTTTGGTGAGGAGGCCCACTCAAAGCAGGAGGCCGAGAGAGTGCTCTCTTACTTCTCAGAGCACTGGAACTGCCGAATATACAAAAGGAGGGGGGTGACGTACTACGTATTCCCGGAGTTCATACCAGATGAGGTAGTCACCTGGTTGAAGAGACCGGAGAACAGAGACCCAGAGGCTCTCGCGAGGCTGTTCAATTACACCGTGACCGAGGCCGAGGTCCTAGTTGAGCACTTCTCGAAGTACGAGGAAGAGGCCCCGAAGGGCACAGTCGCTCTGAAGATCATGAATGTGGCCGAGAAGGCCCATCCCATCGGAATAGTCAGGGGGGTTGAGGTAGCTAGGATCTTGGGGCTTCCGCCCGCGACGATCAAGGAGGCCCTGCAGGATCTCGTCTCCATGGGCGTGGTTGAGGAGTATGTCGAGGACGGCGAGCCCGTGTACGTCTTCAAGGAGCTGGCGAAGAGGGACAAGCTGAACGAACTGAGGATCATGAGGCTCAAGGCGCTGAGGTTCCTGGAGAGGGAGAAGAAGAAGCGGGAGATCATGGAGGAAGCCTACAGGGAGAAGCTGAAGATAGCCCGAGGAGCGGAGTCTAGGATAAAGGAGCTGGAGGCGGAGATAAGGAGGATAATGCGACAGCTCAGGTCTCTCGAGGCAGAGAGGCAGTCCCTCGTGGAGGCTGGCAAGCTAAGGGAGGCGGCGCTCGTCAGGGACAGGGAGATACAGCTGATGAAGAGCAAGAGGACGCTGGAGCAAGAGATTGCGAGCCACGAGGATTTCCTGAGAGATGTTAGGAACTACAAGGTCGAGCTCTTGGCCCAGGACATAAAGGTGGAGAAGATAGAGCGTCTGATCAAGGACCTGGAGCTCAAGATCAAGATAGCGGAGTCTGTGCCGTCTCTCGTCGAGAGGGGCGAGGATGTCGAGGCGTTCATAGCGAAGACGAGGAAGTACCTAGAGGAAGAGTACAGGGAGATTGAAGAGCTGGAGAGGGAGGTGCTGGGCTCAGAGGAGGTTCTCGAGGAGTTGGATGTCCCAGAGGAGATACTAGAGGAGCTCAAGCAGATCGAGAAGGAGGTGGAGGTACTCAGGCAGAAGGCTCCATCCACGGTTGAGGAGTACGAGGCAGAGAGCGCCTAGCCGGGGGATTGGAGTGCCAGTCTCGGCTAGGGTGGGGGTGCTCCCACCCGACCTCTCCGGCAGGGGGATCGCTAGGATCGACTGCGGGACTGCCAAGCGCCTCGGGGTCGAGCCGGGGGACTACGTCGAGATAGCTGGGCGGGGCAGAGCGGTCGCCGCCATCCTGCTCAACAGCTTCGCTAGGTCTCCGGTCGTGGAGCTAGACAAGATAGCCCTCTCGAACGCTGGAGTTAAGCCTGGAGATCTGGTGACGCTGAGGCCTGTGCGACCATCGGATGCGGCCGTGATAGTCCTGTCTAGAGAGGCGTCGAAGCTAGGAGAGCTTCACATACTGAGGAGGAAGCTGCGGGGTCACGCTCTGGTAGAGGGGAACAGGATACGTGGCTCGGCCGGGGGGAGCACGATAGAGGCCACTGTGGTCAGGACCTTCCCCAAGGGCCCGGTGGTCATCACAGCCGCTACCGAGTTCTCTGTAGAGGGAGGAGATAGGCGCGTCCAAGTAACCTTTGAGGATGTGGGGGGCCTAGAGCAGCAGAAGAGGGATCTGCTTGAGAGGATAGTGGCCCCGCTCGAGGACGGGCCCCTCTACGGGAAGTTCGGGGTCTCCCCTCCCAGGGGCGTGTTGATACACGGGCCTCCAGGCTGCGGCAAGACCCTGCTGGCTAGGGCCCTCATTGGAGAGGTTGGCGCCGACGCCTTCTTCGAGATTAGGGGGAGCGACTTCATCAGGGAGGGAGGCCGCCTCGAACACGGCCCTCAGCTTCTCTTCGATCTTGCGCCCTCCCTCCCTGATGAAGTC
>DRBY01000124.1 GCA_011042755.1 Thermoproteota archaeon
CCTCGGGGAGGGGGACGCCGAGGGGGTCGTGGTGGAACTCGTTGATGGCGGCGGGTACTTCAGGCAACTCGCCCCTGCCGTGGTGTCGAGAATCCCCTGCGGAGACAAGGAGGACGTAGGCATAAGACTGCTGGTGAGCGACGTGACTCCACCCGGGACTTACGAGCTGCCTCTCCGCGTATCCTACAGGAGCGGGCCCTTCCAGACGGTCTCCGTCGAGTTCACCGCGGTCGTGGCGGTGGAACGCCCCTCCCAGACTTCTACTGGAGGGGCAGGCTTGAGGACGCTGGTTCCCTGGATCGCCCTTGCGTCGGGACTTGGGGTGGTGGCGGTCGTCCTCGGCCTCAAGACCGCGAGGAGGAAGCGGAGAGGGCCGCACTACGAGCCAGAGGACTTCTCCCCGGTTCCTGCCGCGGCTGGGGGTGATGAAGCGTGACGCTTTACAAGATAGTCTTGGCGGACCTCAATCCCCGGAAACTACGGACCGTGCTCACTGCTCTGGGGATAATAATCGGAGTGGCCTCGCTTGTATCCCTTCTGGCTATAGGCTACGGGATGAGGGCGGCCGTGAGGGAGAATTTGGAGGGACTGGTGAACATGGGTTTCATTATGATGCCTTCTAGCGGCTTTTCCTCCGGCAAACTCGGCGTCAGCACCGCATCAACGCCCGGTGGAATCCCGGAAGAGAGGCTCGAGGGATTAGACGAAATCTACGGCGTCAGCCTGGTGACGCCTGTGCTAACGCAGGTAGGGTTTACTAAGCAAACCGGAGACTCGGCTCTCTTAGTGGTGGGAACACCTGCTAGCGGGTTGGAGAAGGGTCTCCCTGGCCTGGCCGAGGGGTCATACTGGACGGACGATAAAGAGGCGATACTGGGGGCCACCGCGGCCAAGATGCTGTCTGCCAAGCCTGGGGACAGAATCGAAATCCTGAAGAAACCGTACGACCGAGAGGGGCTCTCCGTAAAGGTGGTAGGGATTCTATCTTCTACCGGAACTTTCTTGGAGGACCAGGCAATATACCTTCCTCTAGATACTGTCCAGGAGTTCTATGGCCAGGAGGGAATTGTAAACCTAGTTTTCGTGAGGGTAGACGACCCAGAGGCCGCTGGGAAAGTGAGGGAGATCTTGGTGAAGAGGTACCCCGACCTCATGATAGTGGAGACCGACCAGGTGATGCAGAATGTCGGCTCGATACTTAGCATACTGGATGCGGTCCTGCTGGGCATAGGGAGTATTTCCATGCTCATAGCTGGCTTGAGCATAACGAACTCGGTCATGATGAGCGTAAATGAGAAAGTTAGGGAGATAGGAATCTTGAAGGCCCTTGGATACACAAGAGGCGAGATCCTGCGGATCTTCCTCCTAGAGGGGCTCGTTTACTCTGCCGTCGGCGGCCCAATCGGGGTCGGCGTCGGCGCGCTCACGGCCAAGTTCGTGTCCTCTGCTCTCTCGGTAAGGGGGTATATGTTGCCGCTGGAATTTGACGTCGAGGCAGCGGTCTCCGGAATCATGATCTCGCTTGTGGTCAGTCTGATTGCGTCTATCCCCCCGGCGAGGAGGGCGGCAAACATGAGAGTGGTGGAGGCGCTGGCCCATGAGTGAGCCAATGGTAAAGTTGGTAGATGTGTACAAGGCTTACAAGATCGGTAAGAGGTACTTGATAGTGCTGAAGGGAGTGAACCTAGAGGTCGAGAGGGGAGAGTCGGTGGCCATCTTGGGCAAGAGCGGGTCCGGCAAGACGACTCTCCTCAACATAATCGCGGGCCTCGACAGGCCCTCTCATGGTCATGTCTACGTTGACGGGGTGGACCTAGTCTACCTGAGCGAGGACGAACTGGCTAGATTCAGGAGATCCACCATCAGCTTCATCTTCCAGAGCTACAACCTTATATCAGAACTTACCGCCCTCGAGAACGTCTTGTTGGCTCAGAAGGCAAAGTTCGGAAAGATGGACAAGGTAAAGGCCATGCAGATCCTGAACCTCGTAGGCTTGGAGGAGCATGCTAACCATAAGCCCCATGAACTTAGCGGGGGACAGCAGCAGAGAGTCGCCATAGCAATGGCCCTCGCAAAATCTCCCAAGCTGATAATCGCGGACGAGCCAACTGGGGCTCTGGACAGCAGGACAAAGGAGCAGGTGCTGGACCTTCTGCTGGAGGCCAAGGAAAAGCTCGGCACGACGCTCTTGGTGGTGACTCACGACGAGGATGTGGCTGAGAGGATGGAGAGAGTGATTCAGATAAAGGACGGGGAGATAGTCGAGGAAGGAATGAGGCGACCTCACCCCGCCGCTCTAGACCAGCCAGTTCTCCTCTCAGCTGGGGGGTGAGGCGTTGATCGGTGCGGTGTGCGCTGTGACCATATTCTCCTCTCTAATTTCCCTGGTCTCTGCTGCCTTGTCTACGCTAAAGCCGGAGCTAGCTGAGTTACCCTCTGAGCTCCCACTAGTGTCCGTAATAATACCAGCTCGTGATGAGGAGAAGAACATAGGATCATGCGTGGAAAGTGTTCTACGTCAGGATTACCCTAGGAAGGAGATCATAGTCGTGGCAAACGGTTGCAGGGACCACACCGCGGAGATAGCGAGATCGCTTGGCGTCGAGGTCCTAGAGCTGGAGGAGGCAAGCAAGCCCAGGGCGTTGAACATAGGGGCTTCTTATGCAAAGGGAAGCTTGTATCTGTTTCTTGACGCGGACACGGTTCTTCCGCGTGGGGCAATAAAGAGTTTACTTAGATACATCTACTCGGCCGATAATATCGGTGCGGTAGTCGCTGCCAAGGACTTCGTTGGCGAAGAACTTCACTCGCTGCTCGCGAGGATAGAATACTCGATCATAGACGTAGTGAGCCGAGTTCAAGGGCTCTTCGGGACTACGTTCATTTACTCAGGTGCCTGCAGCCTAGTCAGGAGGGAGGCTTTCTGGGCTGTCGGCGGGTTTAGCAATGTGTATCCGTCCGAGGACGGGGATTTTGGTCTGAAATTGATGGAGGCAGGGTTTAAGGTAAGATACGCTCCCGACGTCGTGGTGACGCAAAGACTAAGGTATAGCTTTGGTCGGTGGGTAAGGTACAGGTACGAGATCTCGAGGAGCCACTTTATGAGAATGGCTGAGCACTATAAGTGCCTGCTTCGAAAGAACTCTGTAACCATACTGACCCTTGTGTTGCCATCCTATCTCTACTCGATCCTAATGTTGGGTCTTCTCCTATACAAGCTGCTGTCCAACCTCCTAACATTCGAGCTGGTCGGATCTCTGAAATATGTGATGATAACTCTGGTGTTAATCATGCTCTCCAAAACTGAGATCTACTCTATGCTCCTAGGGATATCAGCTTACATGGCTTCCTACGCTGCCTACCTTAACGTAACTAACAAGACGAAGCTAGCACTCCTTCTTCCTCTGTACATGGTAGTCTACGCGCCCCTAGTAGGTCTTGCTGAGAGCATCGGCGTACTATCGGCTTGCTTTTACATCGCAAGGAGGAGAGGGAAGGAGAGCCCGCAGCTACTTCATGCCCAGAGCCCCCAACAGCTTTTGACCCGCGTGAGAGACGTCGGTCGGCTTCTCCCCTTTTAGTGCGGTAGGCGCCCTTAACCCAAGATGATGCGGATGCAGAAGACTCCATGCCGAAGATCGTTGACGAGAAGCCGCTGAACAGGTTAGCGCCCTAGCTGGAGATCCTCGCCTTCCGTGACCACAGGCACATTCTTCACTCATAGGGACTAAGGGATAATTCGGAGGCGTCGACCTCGGTTCCAGCCGAGATCCAGAGGTTGAGACCTCGCTCGCCGACATGACTGGGATACACGGCCACCACCCGCACGGGACGGGCTTTGGTTCCACGGGATCATGCTCGACCCCGTTAACCGCCTTCATGTGGACATCCTAGGCCACAGAGAGATCGCGACCGAGGTTGTCCTGAGGCTTACAAGGAGGCCTTTCACTTTATCTTAACTCGGAGGAGACTTGTGGTAGGGTGCGGCTTGGAGTTCAGGCTGGCCCTCATCGGATTTGGAAACGTTGGGCAGGGATTGGCCCGCATCCTGAGGGATAAAGGACGGATAATTAGGGAGAGGTACGGACTTGACTGCAAAATAGTCGCGATATCAGACCCGATTAAGGGTTCAGTCTACGACGAGGGAGGGCTAGATCCGGCCACGCTCTTAGCCCTGGTCGAGAAGGACGGTCACATCAACAACTACCCCGGCGGGGTGAAAGGCCTAGACAGCCTAGAAACCATCCGGGAGACCGATACGAATGTGGTGGTTGAGGTCACGCCGACTAACGTCGAGACGGGGGAGCCCGGCCTCACGCACATTAAGACGGCGCTAGAGGTCGGCAAACACGTAGTTACCTCGAACAAGGGCCCGATAGCCCTAGCCTACCGCGAACTCATGGCCCTGGCC
>DRBY01000010.1 GCA_011042755.1 Thermoproteota archaeon
CGTGAGCCTCCTCTCGTGATCTCTGACGTTCTCCATGCCTATCTTCTGGAGGTACCTCACGGCCTCTGCCAGGCCGACTCCTCCAGCTATGTGAGGAGTGCCGGCCTCCAGCCTCCAGGGCAGCTCGGCCCACTCGGCCCCCTCCAAGGTAACGTCGCTTATCATCCCTCCCCCGACCCTGGTAGGCTCCATCTCCTCTAGGAGGTCCTTCCTCCCGTACAGCACTCCTATGCCCGTTGGACCGAGCATCTTGTGCCCCGAGAAGGCCAGGAAGTCGATCCTCATGCTCCTGACGTCGATCGGCATGTGGGGCACGGCCTGAGCCCCGTCGACGACGAGCACGGCGTCGACCTCGTGAGCGAGCTTCGCCACCTCGGCGACGTCTACAATCGTCCCAGTCACGTTAGACATGCCGGTTATTGCGACTACCCTGGTCCTGTAGCTTATCGCGTTCTCCAGCTGCTCCCACTTTATCAGGCCGTCTTCGGTCACGTCCACGTACACGATCTCGGCCCCGACCCTTGCGGCCGCCAGCCTCCAGGGGAGCATGTTGCTGTGGTGCTCCATCACCGTGCTGACTATCCGGTCGCCCGGCCTCAGGTGCCTACACGCCCAGCCCTCCGCTATCTGATTGAGCGAATCCGTGGTCCCAGCGGTGAAGGCGACTTCCTCCATTCCAGAGGCGCCTATGAACTTGGCAACGACCTCGTGAGCTTCCTCGTACAGCTCGGAGGCCTCTTGGCTCAGAGTGTGGAGGCCCCTGTGGACGTTGGCGTTGTGCTCCTCGTAGAAGCGAAGGATTGCCTCAATAACCTGCCGAGGCTTCTGTGTCGTCGCAGCATTGTCGAAGTATATTACAGGCCTCCCAGCAATCTCCCTCCTCAGAATGGGGAAATCCTCTCTGATCTTGCCGACGTCGAGCAGGGTGACCCCCGAGCACGACAGTTCGAGGAGATGTAAAAATGAGGTACCCTTGGGAGGAGACCTCGCTTACTCTGAGGGGCCCCCTTCCTTCTTCACCATCGCTATTATTTCCCTCTCTAGCTCCTCGTCCGTCTTTCCTGCTGTGTCGATGCCGAGTTCCCTCGCCAGATCCCTTATAGTCTTCTCTCTCCTGGCCCTCTGAACCTCCTGCACGGTTAGGGTCGGCTCTGACCCAAAAGCCCCGCTTGTAGCCTTCTTGAACTCGTTGATAGCCTGACCTAGGCTTCGAGCGAGCTCAGGTAGCTTGCTGGGTCCCAGGAGTATCAGGGCCAGTATCAGCAAGAGCAGTATCTCGGTTGGTCCTAGGTTGATGAAGCCCGTGCCCCACCAGAGGGCCTCGCTGACTACTTGCATCAATCCCTATCCACCAGGGAGCCTGGCGGGTGGGTCTCATATATACCCTTTTGCCTCCTCACTCCTAGTGAGATGGCACTTCCTGCCAACTGAGGCCCGCCTGCTACGACCGTCAGGCCGGCCTGAATATCAAGCAGGTCACTCTCTCCTCGCGAGACTCGATCACCCTGAAGAAAAGGCCCTTCTTCCTCGCTAGGAGTTCTAGGGCTCGCTGCGGCGTCCTGTCAGGGTCGAAGTGAACTAAGATGGCCTCTCCTTTCCCTATGTTGGCTAGAGCCCTGGTGAATCTCACCAGAGGGGAGGCTACGCACTTCTTCGATCTCTCTGTGATGTCCAGCTCTGAGACTACCCTGTAGCCCGCTTCGCCGCTCACCTCCTACCACCGTACAGCCTCTCTATCAGCTCCTCCTCTTCGAGGGCCTGCTTCTCGGCGGCGGTCAGCTCTTGGGGCAGCCAGTCTGGCCTGCGCCCCCTCTTCTCGTAGTAGGACCTTATGGCCCTCCTTAGGGCCCCAACCGCCAGTATGCTGCAGTGCCTCTTGACGGGAGGAAGCCCCCCTAGAGCCTCGGCCACCTCCTGCCACTCTATGCTCCAGGCCTCTCGGAGGGTCTTGCCCTTGACCATCTCGGTCAGCATGCTAGACGCGGCTATGTTAGCGGCGCAGCCGTAGCTCTCGAACTTGGCGTCCTTTATCACCTCCTCGCCGCCCCTCTCCACTATCCTGAGGTATATCCTGATGACGTCTCCGCAAGCCGGGCTCCCCGCTTCAGCGTAGGCGTCCGGGTTCTCTATCGAGCCCAGGTTCTTGGGGTTTCTGAACAGCTCCAGGACCTTGGGGGTGTAGGGCAGGGGTATTCTCGTGCTCACGCAGACACCTCATAACTCGTGATATATGAGTGGTATTTACCCCTTTCCCAGCGGGCTTATCTCCCTGAGTCGCTCGACGGCTGAGGAGATCTGAGAGGCGACGTACTCCACGTCTTCCTCCGAGTGGTACCTGGTGAGCTTGAAGAGGATGCTCCCGTGGGCCTCCTCGTACCTCCTGCCTATGGCGAGCAGCACGTGGCTGGGCTCCAAGATCCTACTCGTGCAGGCGCTCCCGCTGGAGACGTAAACTCCCCTCATGCTCAGCTCCACAGTCAGCGCCTCTCCCTCTACGTGCAGGAAGCTCAGGTTCAGGTTGTCCGACACTCTCTCCTCCCCCATCGGCCCGTTGAGCAGCGTGCCCGGCACGCTGGAGAGTACCGCGTCCATGAGCTTGTCCCTGAGGGCTCTCACCCTGGCGTTCTGCCCTTCGAAGTCATCGAAGGCCAGCTCTATTGCCTTCTTGAATCCAGCTATGGCCGGGACGTTCTCCACTCCGGGCCAGAGCGGCTCGGAGCTCAGGGCCCCGTGCAGCACGGGCTTGACCTTCACGCCATCCGACACGTAGAGCACGCCGATCCCTTTGGGCCCGAGGATCTTGTGAGAGCTGAGGGTGAGCAGGTCGACCCCCATCGCGTCGACGTCGAGCCTCACCCTCCCGTAGGCGTCGCAGGCGTCGGTGTGGAATATCACGTCTGCGTTCCTGTCCCTCACGACTTCAGACAGCTCCCTTACCCTCTGTACGGTTCCGATCTCCTGATTGACCGTCTGGACGCTAACTAGCACGGTCTCCCTGTCCACAAGCTCGGCTAGAACATCCTGGTCGACAAAGCCCTCCTCGTCGACGGGTGCTCTAATCACCTTGAATCCAGCGTCTTCCAGCGACTCGGCCGGGAATATCACGCTCAGGTGCTCGACGGCCGAGACCACAATCTTCCTCCCCCTGTCTCTGTTAGCCAGAGCGGTCCCGATGATCGCCAGATTGTTGGCCTCCGTGCCGCTGTGTGTGAAGTGGACATCTTCCGGGTCTCCCCCGAGGGTTCTTGCAACGAGTTCAGAGGTCTCTTGGAGGACCTCAAACGCCTCCCACCCAGGCCTGTTCGTTATAGACGGGTGGCCGTAGCCGATCTCGTTAAAGAAGGGTAGCATGGCTTCCACGACCTCTGGAGGAACCCACCCCGAATTCTCATTATCCAAGTAGACCTCTCGCGGCGGTTTTCCGTGCGCTTCGAGCAGCTTCTTGACGCCAAGCGACATTCCGATCCTTGCCTCGGCGTTGGAAAGAAAAAGTTGAGGGCCTAAGGGCGGGGGCATAAGCATTCTCGGCAGTTGCGGCATATACTGCCGGTACGACGCTGACTGCCCCCCTGAACTACTACTGCAGCTGGCACCGCTACGACATCAGTTGGACCTGCGCTTTAAGAGAGTGCGCACAGGCAGCCTACTGTGCTATTCCGTGCGCGATAAGCGCCTCAGCTTGCATTGCCTGTATCTTGGTTTGGTATGCTTACGCTACCATCTGGAGATAGGCTTAGAGTCTGGGAGGATGATGTGAGATACATCGCGCCAATATATTCGAGTTTATATCTGGCCCATTACTCGCGCTCACGCCCCCGTTTACTCCTTGGATCTCTCACGCGAGTGTAGGGCCGACTTAACGACGCCCTTCCTTGTCAGGTAGTTGGCCGCGCAGTGCTCGCAGCAGAACCTCAGCTTCCTCCCCTCGAGTTCGACCTCCACGCCACCCTCGTAAATCTTCACACCGCAGTTGGCGCAGACCGTCACTTTAGACTCGACTATGGTCTCTAAGATTGCTAACATCCTGTTCACGGCGTCCTCCACCAGCTCTTCCCCCTTCTCCGTGAGGACGTACAGCTTCCTGCGTGGATCCGCCGGATCCCTCTCTACTTTGACGTACCCCTCTCTCTCCAGCCTCTGGAGAAAGGGGTAGATCTCTCCGGCGCTTGGCTTCTTTCCGGTGACCTTCTCGACATCCTCCATTATGCCGTAGCCGTGCCTCTTCCCCCTGTACAGCGAGAGCAGTATCAGAG
>DRBY01000056.1 GCA_011042755.1 Thermoproteota archaeon
AGGAAGACCCTCGAGATAATGCTTAAGTACGTCGATGATATCTTAGTCCGCGTAGACCTGCCCCAGCACAAGAAGAGGAGGCTCTCTCTGATGGCCCGCAGGGTCGCGGGGAGAGTATTTCCCTGTGGGCTGACGGAGGAGGAGGTTCTCTACGTGCTGGGGGTACTGAGGAGAATTAGAGATATGCTCTGTGGGTGAGCTGGTATGTCGCTGAGGCCTGCGAGGAACTATAGGGCTCTGCAGAGGCCCTACACTAGAAAAGAGTACATCAAGAGCATCCCCTACAGTAAGATCCAGAAGTTTGACCACGGCGATCCCCACCTAGACTACGATTACGAGATCCGGGTGGAGGCCACGGCAAGCTTCCAGGTCAGGAGCAACGCTCTCGAGGCTGCTAGAATGGCCGTGCTATCCCAGCTTAGGAAGAGGATCATTGGAGGGCAGTACTTCTTCAAGATAGTGCCGTACCCTCATCACATACTCCGGAAGCACGCCATGGCCGGAGTCCACAAGGCCGAGAGGCTGCAGAAGGGAATGCGTCTTGCCTTCGGGAAGCCAGACGGCAGGGCGGCCCAAGTGAGGAGAGGACAGACGATAATGTTCCTGAGGGTCAAGGAGAGCGACCTAGAGGCTGGCAGGTACGCCATGAGTGTGGGCAAGCAGAAGCTTCCACACATGACTAAATTGGTAGTAGAGAGGATCTCGTGTGGCCAAGAGGTGGCCGACCAAGAGGGATCTTGAGGTTACCCTCTCATCTCTAGAATTGATACCAGAGCCTTTGCCGTCTCTTGAGCAATATCAGACCCCTCCGGAGATAGCTGCCGAAATCCTCTTGGAGGCTGCAACGCGTGGAGATGTGGAAGAGAAGGTTGTGGCAGATCTTGGCTGTGGAAACGGCATACTCGGGCTAGGAGCAGCCCTCCTCGGCGCCTCGCTCGCTATCTGCCTGGACATAGATCCTCTAGCCGTTGTAACCGCTTGGAGAAACGCATGGATCCTAGGAGTTATGGATAGGGTGAGGATATACGTGTGTGACGCCTTGAGATTCGATGAGCATGTGGACACTGTCATAATGAACCCGCCCTTTGGGATCAGAGGAGGAACGCCAGATCTCTCGTTCTTATCTCGGGCCCTGAAGTGCTCAAGAGTCACCTACTCCTTTCATCGAGAGGGAAATGTGGACTTCTTGGCTGGGGTTGCCTCAAGGTATGGTGCTGCGCTCACCGACGTGTGGAGGTATCCTTTTCCCATAGGCAAGTTCTTCAACTTTCATAGAAAGAAGCAAGTTGAGATATGGGTGGAGGTTCTACGCTTCGAGAGGCTATCCTAGAGAGTGTGGTTGTTTTCGCGGAGGTGTATTGAATTTGGGTAGTGAGGGCGAGCTTGTCCTTCCCGGCCAACAGCTAGGAGTAATTGAGGAGTTACTTCCGGGAGACGGGGTGTACGTTGACACTAATGGGAGGTTAAGGTCCGCTCGGCTGGGTTACCTAGCCAAAGAGAATGGTAAAGTCAGCGTCAAGCCCATCAGAGAGCCTGTTCTCCCATTCAAGCCCGGAACCAAAGTTTTCGGTATAGTTTGGGGGAGCGAGAGGGCTCTGTTCCACGTAAAGATATTTGGTGTCATTAAGCCCAAAGTTAAGCTGGACAGACCCGTTTCTGGGATAATACCCAAATCTCACCCGGCAAATCTCGGCGTTAGGCCAGGAGACTTCATCCTAGCTAAGGTGTTCAGAGTAGACTCAGAGCATGTGGTGCTAACGCTGGCCGGACCTTCTCTAGGGGTCATATGGGCCAAGTGTCCGTCCTGCAGGTCTCCCTTGAAGAGGGTGGGATACACACTCGTGTGCGACGCTTGTGGAAAAGTGATTCTGGATCGGAGGGTAAGTGACTTATATGGCCAGAACCCTCTGAAGGGGACGGTGTAATGCTGTGAGACGCTCGGGGCTCAGGCGAATTGAGAAGAGGAGCTTCGTGCTCAACATAAGCCAGGACTCTCTCTCAGAGTTTCTAGATTACCTTGAGAGGAAGATGGAAGGTCTTGACTACAGCTACAGATTCGCGGTGCCGGGAAAGCTCTACATCACAGTCTACGGGACTAAAGAGGAAATGAACAGAGCGGAGAGAGTTGCCAGAAGCGCTTACAGGAACTTCTGCGCCGTACACTCTGAGGGGCCTGTGAGGAGGTTCCCAAGGGACTGGATCGACGAGAGGAGGGGCGGAGTTTCTTACAGCCTCATAACCACGACTCTACTCGCAGCTGGCCACAAGGTCGAGTGGGTCGGCGACGTGCTGGTGACCGACGTCGCGCCAGAGGAGTTTCAGAGCATGATGTCGGAGCTTCAGGACCTGCTCCTAGAGGCTAGGGGGGAAGTAAAGCAGAGGAAGGTTAGAGAGACTCTGATAGCCGCCGCCTATGTTGCAGGCAGGCCATTCTTAGACGTGCTTGAGGAGGCTCTCGAGGAGGGCCTAATAGAGGAGGATGAGGATGGCGTCCTCTGGTTCAGGGTCTCGCCGGAGACCGTTATTGAGAGGTTCAAGGGTGGTGAGTAGCGAATGTCTGGAAGTCCTCAAGAGGAGAGGATGGAGGTATCCGTCGAGAGAGACGGGGACCTCGCGATTATACGGGTTAAGGGAGAGACATACACTCTCTTAGACCCGCTCGTTAAGGCGCTCCATGAGATTGGTGTCGACTTCGCGGGGTACGACATACCGCACCCCTTGAAGGAAGAGGGGGTCTTGTACGTTAGGTGCAAAGATGAGGACCCCGTGCGGAAGGTATTCGAAGCCATTAGAAGACTAAAGGAGGTATATGGGGAGCTCAGAGACTCTCTCCAGTCCGAGTTAGAGCGCGTGGAGAGCATGTGAGCAGGCGAAGGACAAGGTAATTATAGTGACCTAGGCTAACTCGCCCGTGCCAGCAGAAGGTCCGAAGGGTGCTCTCGATAGGCTCAGAGGCTGCCTGCTAGACTTCCTCCTTATAGTGGTAGCTTATGCGGTCGGCGTCTACATAAGAGTTCAGAGCGCTCTGGTTAGTGGCGTCAAGCTCACCTCAGACGACCCCCTCCTCCACTACATGATCACGGAGCAGCTTGTCGAGACAGGGTCCCTGCCTAGGTACTGGCCCCTCGGGTGGCACCCTTGGTCCTACGATCCGGCCCAAGTCCTCCCAGTGCTCCACTACTACCTGGGTGCCTTCCTCTATAAGTTGGCCAGCTTGATCAATCCGGAGATCACGGTACTAGAGGTGGTCGTCTACACGCCAGCGTTCTTTGCGCCGCTCGCCGTCATTCCGATCTATTTAGCCGCCAAGCTCTTGTGGCAAGGGAGGAGGGTGCCCTCCTTCGTCGCAGCCATGTTCATGAGCGTAGGCTTCCCGTCCGTCATGAGGACGATCGCCGGATTCTACAGACACGAGCAGTTCGCTCTACCGTTCCTAGCAGCATCATTTTACTTCACGTTGGCCGCCATGAAGGCTGAAGAAGAGGGGAGGTCTCTCCTGTACGCTGGCCTTAGCGGAGCGATGCTGGTCTGCGCCGCCGGCCTTTGGGCAGGCTTCAGAGCGGTCTACGACGGATATCCCCTCTTCCTGCTGGCCCTAATCGCAATGAATAACGCGAGCACGCAGGACTTCTATGCTCTAGCCCTCCCCTCAGGATACGTCGTCCTCTCGTCCCTTGGCCTCTACCCCCACTTGGTGAGGAGGAAGCTGTACGTGGGCGCCGAGACCACTCTGGTGTATGGAGCGCTAGTGGCTGGCATCCTGTACCTCTGGTGGCCCAAAGTCTCTAAGCCTGAGTTCAAGAAAATTGATAGACGGCTCGTCGCACTGGCTGGCTTTGCAGCAGTCGTGGGCACGATGTTCGCGCTGGGAGCATACGAACCCCTTACCGCTAGGCTACTCAGAGTGGTAGCGCCCTGGATTGAGCTTCCAAAGGGGAGCGTAGTCGAGACTGTTGCAGAGCACAGGCCTGGAGCCCTAGGGAATGCTATGAGAGTGCTAATGTTCCCAACGCTCCTGGGGCTCGGCCTAATGATACTTGAGAGGTGGAGGGAAAAGGATCACCTCCTAGTGGCCTACTTCTCCGTACTTACTCTCTACTTTGCTGCCTCTATAGTTCGACTTCCACCTCTGGCCGCGCCCTTTGTCTCGCTCTCGGCTGCATATCTGTCCAACAGAGTGTGG